>NZ_JAQMIL010000058.1:0-62351 GCF_029990105.1 Bradyrhizobium sp. Arg237L
AAAGGGAAGACAATAGGGCGCACCTGTGGCGCAGGTGCGGCCTGTCTCGGCCGCGTCGCCAAGATCGCCTAGATTGGAAGTTGCGGTCTTGATGCACCTCCCGCCGAGGGACAGGACAGACGCCATGTCGAAACCATCGCCAAGCAAGGCATCTTCGCGCGTTAGCGCATCGAGACCGGTGCCCGCGCGCACGTCGCTTCCAAGCTCCTCGAGTCCGCGACGTGGCAAGACCTCGGAGTTGCTCGGGCGGTTCGCTGGGATGGACAATCGCAATCCGCTTTATGGCCGCTAGCGTCGGTCTCAGCGCAAGCCGGTCGAGCTAAGCTCAGGGCTGCCGTGACCGCTATGCCCGCAATGAACGTCTGCCGTCGCGTGTGCTCCTCTCGCCCCAGCGTTGCAGTCTGCCACAGCGCTTGCCGCGCCTTGCATAACAGTAAACCAGGGCGCCAACGTCTCAGTTGGGTCAAAATGCGAAGAACTCAAGGTGAGCAAATCTAGTCGGCTCCACCCCGCTGAGCGGACCTCGACGACATGCGCCGCCACTTCGCTGATGGGCCAGAATCGGGACTCTCACCGTTCTGGCCCAACATGGAGGCACGCGATTCTGAGGCATCGCCGCGAGCCGGACGATTATTGGTCGGCTACTTAGCAAGCAGGTGCTGTGTAAACCATTCGGTCGCTGGTCCGGCGGAGGCTTCGAAATCCTTCACGTAGGCGTCAAAATGGCCGCCGGTCAGCGTCACGAGACGCTTAGGCTCAAGCGCCCGCTCATAGGCCCCCAGGGCCAGGTCCGCGACCGTAAGGACATCACCAAGCGCAACCACCATCATCAGTGGCGTAGGGCTAATAAAGGCGGCATAACTTCCGGGCTCGTATTCGGTGAACATCTCGATAGAGCGGAGGGTAACCTCATTCTTCCAGGAGGGCGCACGGCTGCGAGCAGTCTCGGTGAACCATTTCCAACTGTCCGGTGTAGGGAGGGCGGATGGCGCCGCCGGATCTTCGGCCACCACTGGAATCATAGCCGGCGGCTTCCCGGCCATGCGAGCACGACGATCGTCGACAAACATCTGTTGCACCCCGGCAAGGTAGTCGGCTCGAATTAGGCGACGTGCATTGTCGTGACCGCTGGCGAGCGGGACTTGCGCCACTACACATTTTACCCGTCGATCGATTGCCCCGACCACCATCACATGACCACCGCTGTAACTTGAGCCCCAAATACCGATGCGCGCGGGGTCCGTCTCAGGCAGTGCTTCGGCAAACGTGATGGCGTCTCGATAGTCGCTAACCTGTAGCCAGGGGTCGATTTCCTGTCGGGGCTCGCCGTCGCTGGCGCCGAAATTGCGGTTGTCGAACACCAAAACGCCAAGCCCGGCCGCTGCAAAGGCGTCCGCAAAGCGATCAAGATACATTTCCTTCACGGCGGAGAAGCCGTGAGCCATAACAATGGTAGGCACCTTGCCGGTTCGGTTCTCTGGCAGATAGTGCCAGCCTCGCAACTTGATGCCGTCCTCGGTCTTGAATTCGATGTCCTTGCGCATGGCCACATTTCCTCCCACTACGGTTACGATGCGACCGTGGCGTCCATGTCGAGGCGCCGCGAGCCGCCATTCGATGGCGGCGTTGCCAACGACCGCAATGAAATTGCGCCGCCTCACAGGTCTTCCCTTAGGCGAGGAGGCACTCTAACACATCACCGAATGGGAATGTCTTGTGCGTCACAGCAAAGTTGCCCGGCCATGTCCGGGTTGGGTCAAGAACGGCAATGCATTGCTTAAGCAGACGAGTTCTGCTTCGCCCTCAAAAACCGATACTTGGCACTTTATGGCTGAGATCTTCTCGGGTATCCCCAATGAAGGCGTGGTAGAAGGCGAGCCGCCTGTCCCGGGGCTACCCGCTGGCTTCGACGCGGCGGCACAGTTTGGGCACAAGCTGCTGCAGGCGCCTCCCTCGGCCGTGAACTTGCTCGACACAGGCCAGGACTTGCTACTTCGACGTCGCACGCGCCAGAAAGTCTGTGAGCGCGCGGCGATCCTCGGCTGAGCCAATATGCTGCTCCGGCATCTTCGTGCCGGGCGTATAGGCATTCGGTCCGATCTCGAACAGTTTTGAGACGGTCTCCGGCGTCCAGACGATGTCCATCGTCTTGAGCGCCTCGGAAAAGCGATAGCCCGGCAGCGAGGCGATCTTTCGGCCGTAAATCCCGGCAAGCGTTGGACCGGCACGCTGGACTTCGGTTTCCGACAGCGTGTGGCAGGCGACGCAAGCCCTGAAGATTTCGGCGCCGTGATCGCCGGCATAGGCGGCGAGCGGATCGGTCGATGTACCAAACACGTTCGAGCCGACGGCATCGCCGGTCAGTGCATTCCAGCGCCTGATCTTGCCGTCAGCGCCACCGGTCAGGAGCGTCGCGCCATCGGACAGGAACGCGACCGACCAGACCGCCAGATTAGGACCGACGAGCTTGCGCAGCGTGCTGCGCGCCTTGCGATCGACGATCGACACGGTGCCACGAACGCCGGCCGCGGCAATCAAGGTGCCGTCACCCGAGATCGCCAAGGCCACGATCGGCGTGCCGCTGGCCGCGACGTCGCCGCTCTCCTTCCCGTCGGAGGTCATCATGCGGAGCCTACCGTCCGCCGCGCCTGTGACGATTTCGCCATCTGGCGCGATCGCAACTGCGTTCAATGGTGCTGGCGACGTGGCAATCTCGGACGTACCATCCGCCAGGCGCCAGATCCGTGCCGTCATGTCGTAGCCCACGCTCACGACCGACCGTCCGTTAGGTGTGAAGGCAACGCCGTTGACGTTCTGCGAATGCCCCTCGAGCACGCGCGACGTGCCATCCGACAGTGACCAAAGCCGCACCGTACCGTCCCAGGAGGCGGATGCGATTGTCGACACATCCGGCGAGACGGCAATGGCAACGATTGGCCCCGTATGGCCTTCAAAGACTCTGTCAGGGTCCTGCCGGTCTGCCGTCCAGATCGCGATGCGTCCATCCGCGCCCGCCGTTGCCACTCTCCTGTCCTTGAGAAACGCAACGGCGTTCACCGCGTCCGAATGAAACCGAAGCACTTGCTCCGCGGCTTCGGTCGTGAGCGACCAGCGGATCGCGGCAGTGTCAAAGCTTCCCGACAGGACCGTCGCACCATCGCCTGAAACAGCAATCGCTCGTACAGGTCCGCCGTGTCCCATCAATTCGGCGTATGCAATTCTCGGAATCAGAAGCACCGAAGTGGTGAGAACCGCGGCAATCAGACGCAAGGTCACACTCATTCAGTCTTCCCACGCGATCTCGATGGACCCCGTGCCCATTCTGCCCGTTTTCTCAAGCGAGACGAAGGCCCTTCCGCGTTCTCAGTAGCTATTTTTCCAGGGCTACGATGGTCTTCTTTGAGAGAGATTGGCGCTTGCCTCACGAACTCGGTGAGGCTTCTGCATTCCCTTTTTGACCGGCGCAGCTCCTTTTCCTCGAGCAGCCTCGGGCTGGATGCGGCGTGCATCTCCTTGGCGATGTAGAACGGGCGGCCCCAGTGATGCCGGCGCAAGAACATTAGCAGGATGAAGTCGTCCGGGTCCTTCATCATGACGTTGTCGATCTCGGTGAAGTAGATTTTCACGGCGATCCTTCCATTGCGCGTGAAATCATTGATCGGATTAAGGCTCTTCGACTTTGTACCTACATAATGGAGTGGGTTCCTTCCCCCCTTTCTCCTCCGGGGGGTTATCCTATCCGGGCTGTGTTTGGCCCTGTTGATAGTTCTGCCCACGCTCGGCTCATTGCCGCTGCTGCGGTCCCCGCGTGGCGCTGCGGCACTACCAAGCTGTCATGAACCGGCAGCGCTGGTGTCCCGTCGGCGTTGAGAACCTTCAGCGCGCGCATCATGATGTCGGAGTCTCGGCGCATTAGGCGAATGCCTGCGTCGGAGCCGAAGGCGCCGGCAAGGTTGTGCTTGGCGCGGACAGCAAGAATGACCTCGGCGGCCTTGGTCCTGTCGTTCGGCGCTGAGAAGCCCGCGGCCTGGCTGAGCGCACCGATTGCGCCCTGCGTCGACGCGTTGCCATCCTGGGATTGCATATGGATCGCCCGCCGGCATCGGCGTGTTGGCCTCGTTATAGAGCATGGATAAGTGCATCGCGCGAAAGTCGAGTTCGGCCGTCGTCATCCCGTTGATTGTGATGCGCTTGCGCCACTCCTTCGGAATGTTTTGGTGCCAGCCGTAGGCCCTTCCGCCGAGCTTGAACGAGTTGCGGGCGAAGATCCGCCGCACTGGATTGCCTGGCACCGGCCGGATGAAGCTTTGGGCCCCGTTGGCACTGGTGAAGACCATGTATCGGCCTCGCCATGGCCACGCCGTCGAGCTCGATTTTGATCGACGAGAGCATGTCATTGACCTCGCGCAGTTCTCCCCGCAGACGCGCGGTCATGGCGGTGTCTTGGTAGCCGGTGCTGTCGCCGTTGGCGTCGCGCAGCACTATTGGGTCACCGGGGCTATAGTGCAGCGCTTGCGGTCGACTTCGCCAAACGCCCATCAGCTCCTCCGTGGCCTCTAGCCAAGATTGCCAGCCGCGATTTCCGGGAGGAACGCGGTAGTCTCGAATTAGCCCAAGCCTTGTCGCTTCGGCTGCGCTGCGCAAAACGCGGCGATAGCTCCAACCCGTGCCGTGATATCGGCCGATGCCGGCATAGAAGTCTTTGGATCGAGAATACGAGACCGCGCAGCCGTCCTCAGCAGCCAAGCATGCCTCGGTGAGCAGCGACTCGAGCGCGCGATCGGCCGGGTCTAACCCAAGCGCCTCGGATAATCCGCTCAAACGCCAGTGGAATCCTGGCGGCCGGTCACGCTCGGTCTGGCTGTCCCAATAATACGCCATCGCTGGCCCTCAGATTGAGGGGGCAGCTCACAGCGCGCTTGCTTTGTTTGCACACAAATGGCATGATCGAGTCCTTCCAAAGATTTCGACGCCCAAGTTCCAACGCCTTCCGTTTGCCGCGGGAGGCGTTGCTCGTAGTGCTGCTCGAGTATGAGCGGCGGTGAATTCGGGAAAAAGGCGCCACCCCAACTCCTCTCGATGAGCAGGATCTCGGGAATGAGCGGGGATGTCATCCATTCGCGCTCTCACGGCTGGCGATGAAACATCCGACTGCGTCAGAGCTGGCCGCCGCGCGCCACTCGGTATCCTCGAAGTAGCCGCCCGCCTCGATCTCGTTACGCTCGGCGTCGAGCCAGTGGCGCCTATTGAGCTTGCGGTCTTGTTCGAAGGGGCAGTTTCCGAAGGCGGCTCCGACGGTGACCAGTCGGAACTGGACGGGGGGCAGCGCTGAACCCGCCGCGATACGGCAGGGTCGGTCGCTTTCGACGCGTTCGCGCCCCTCTGTATTTTCAGTGATTCCGGAAGCAGAACGGGGTTGAGCGCTACCCCTTGCCCACTTGCGCAGTTTTTGGCCCTGCAAAGCTTCCCAGAACGCCGTGACGCTTGAGTGACTGGAACTCGGTCCTGCATACAGGGTGGGAGCAGACAACCTGGTTTCCCGCGTTGCGCTTCATGGTGCCTTCGCAGACCAGACACTTGGCCGCGAAAAACATCCGATAGCAGCCTCGACAGCAGAACGACGAGCGCGGATTCTCGGTCGGCTCCGCAAGCTTGGCGCGGCAACGGCGGCAGTATGTCCAGACCTCGGTTACCGGCATGCCGCACCCGTCGTCTGTTCGGACAAGGCGAAAAAGCCGTTTGCATGCAATGAAGGATTTTGAGGCGATTTGTCCGAACGGGCATTGAAAGTGTTCAGCCGCCCAAAGCCTTCCAAGCTGAATACGAGGGTTCGATTCCCTTCACCCGCTCCATCGCTCAGCACCAAAAAGCACGACGAAACAACGTGTTGCATGCACGTTCGCGTGCAGTCAAATCTGCACGAAAGGCTTGGCTGGTGAGCCTCCGGCAAAACGATCAGAAGCCGACATCCTCACTCATATAGAAGGTGTTGAGGATGGATATCCGAGGCCGATCGGTCTTGATGGGCGGGCGGCCGTGCCAGCTCATCTTTGTCAGGGAGTGATAAGCTTTCAGGACCACGAACGCGTAGCCGAGGTTGGGCAGGAAGGGGATGGTTTTCACAGGCTCGAGGCAATAGGAGCCGACGTGAAACAGGCCTCTGAGGGAAGCCCGATAGAGCGTCGTGCCGAGCGCTTCCTGGCTGCCGTCGGCGGGACAATAGAGCTGCATCGTCACAACCTTCTTGCGTGTGTCCGGATGCGGCTTGATCTGGTAGCCGTCACTGTCCCAGTAGACCACCGGCTTCGCGACCAGCTTCAGATCGTCGGGGCGAGGCACCTTGTCGCCACGAGCACGAATCTCGAGCCCGTCATGCAGTCTGCTCCGGACCGCGCGCTCGACCTCGGTCGAGGTCAGCATGGTCGACACCGCAGCCCATGCGGGTCGCAGTGACGGATCGATCTTCTCAACGTTCTCGCCATAGAGGCGCAGCGCCAGACGGGTGCCTGTGCCGGTGATCGGATCATATCCTTCGGTGGGAACGCTCCGTACCAGATCCCGGTAAAAATCTGCGGGGAAGAAATCGCGGAAGACAATATGTGGGAAGGGCAAAGAGAAATGATCAGCAGTCTCGATGCTGGCAACCGCATGCGCGGTGAGCTCGTCGACCAGATCAGAAGGAGCAGTCTCCGCAAGTGCCACCATAAGGACACCTCAGAACACGCTTACACTTTAGCTTGCCTGTTGAATTCCCGCCTTGCGGCCAAAACAAGGCGCGAGCGGCCATCGTGCACAAAAATGAAGGACGCGGCGGCTCAGAACGGGTAACCCGGCCACGGCGATTTGTCGGATTCGGCCGACCTGAGACGTCCTTCGCCTCGCCACCCAGCAACGAGAGGTACCGATGCTCTATGCCATCCTCGCCTATCACGTCGAAACGGAGGTCATGTCCTGGACGCCGGAGGAAGATGCCGCGCTGATGGTCGACCTGCACAAGGTCCATGACCGCTTGACCAAGGAGGGCCGCCTCGGGCCGGCGGCGCGGCTCGGCGAGACCGGGAAAGCCCGCACCCTGCGCGGTCCGGGCGCCGGCGTCGTGATCGACGGCCCCTTTGCCGAGACCAAGGAGCAACTGCTGGGCTTTTACGTCGTCGACTGCGCCAGCGAGGACGCTGCGATCGAAGCCGCCCGCGACCTGCGTCGGTTCAATCCAACGGCGGTGTACGAGATCCGGCCGATCACGCTCTATCTTCCGGGCACAGCCTTTCCACTGACGGAGGCCGCAAGCGACAGCGAATAGATCAGTCGGACAAGCACCGAAGCTCGTCCGCCCGCCTCATAACGCGCCCGCCAATCGGACTGTTGAGCGCAACATAAACTCTCTTAGTCGCAGACCCCTCGCGCTCGCCGGACTGTATCGGACGGATACAGGCCAAATGCGGAGCGGTACAACGCCGCAAAACGGCCCATGTGAGTAAAACCCCACTTCAGTGCAACTTCGCTTACCGGAAGCAGGTTCTCTGGTCGCGATAGCTCATCGTGGATCGCTTCAAGTCGAATTCTTCGCAAATAGGCGACAGGCGTCGTGCCATGGATTCTACGAAATCCCGATTGTAGTAATCGGCTGCTAACACCAACCGTCCCAGCAATATCGGCTATCGTAAGCGGCAGATGAAGATTGGCCCGCATATACTCGATGGCCCGCCGAATGTAACGAGGAGGCGCATCCAGCGGGTAGCGGTTCAACCGGTCGATCAGCCGATGGGGGACATTTTCAAGGATGAGCTGTATCGCAGCTTCCGATAGCAGAGCGCTGGCTTTCGGAGAGCGTGCCAGGATCCCGTCATACAAGCCGGTCGTGCTGGCACGAACAAGCTGAAAAAGGGTCTGCCCGGCGCCCGTAGACAAATCGACTGTTGGTGTCAAATTGAGATCTTCCAGTGCTGTGCTCCCGAACGTCGCAGACAGCACCTTTGTAACCATACTCGTATGCAATGTTAGCGTTACACTTGAGTATCTTCCGTCCACCGCTTCGACCCTCTGCTCTTGCAACGTTGGAAGTGACACGATGGCCATTTCAGAGGGTGTTCGTTGCACGTTCCTTCCTGCAATGAGCATTTCGGCCTTGCCGGCATTCAGCAAGCTTATTGCAAGCTCTCCCGATGAATTCTCGTATGAATAGCGCCAATCCCAACCAGCAGAAAGTTCCGCCCTTACGACGTCAATTCCTGCTCCAACTGCAACATCCGCATGCCAACGAAATGATTTGTTAGGCCTCGGCGAGGAGCGGGCATTGATCCCGTGAGGTTGGAGTATTTCAAGCAACTCCTGAAACGAAGATCCTGATCGCGTGGGAGGTGCAGCGAGTGTATCTTCGATCATGCAAATCCTGACCATTGGACTTTTGCTGGACGCGAACCGATCTCACCCATCAGACCGAGTATCCATCGTTCAGGGCGTCCGCCAGAGGCACAGACCCGCGTCACCACGCTAGAACAGCTTTGGTCAATTCAGGTCGAGCTCTCCTTCTATCAATTCTTTCTCTCAATATCCAATTGTCGAACGAAACATCCAGATCGCGCAACCGAGCCGCGAAAGCTAAGATTTGATTTAATTCGCGGGCCTCTATTCCGAAAAAGCGCTGATCCATTCTCGCGGCGCTCATGGAAGGCGGGCTCGACCTGCGCGTGACGTCGCAGGCGAGCGTCGGCGTTTCCTACGTCGGCCAGATCGCCGATCGCTTGCAGGATCACTCCGTGCACTAGCCAAAATCCGAATGCCTCCATCCAGAATGCGAAGGCATCGATGGACTTACGGCGCGTTTGGTCGCAATCCTCCCGACTTACTCCAACAGGTTATGAAAGCATGCTTACAAGAATAACTTGCGTGTTCACGCTCATGGTTCTGTCGTCTATGACTGCGCTGGCCGATAGCTGCGCAGAGCACTTCCAGAGCAGCGGCGTTCCGATGGTGACGGGCATGACCCACAAGACCTGGATGATTTTCCCGTCCGTCAATCCCAGTGTCGCCCTTGACAAGGTTTCCCGGGCCGTTCTGGCAGAGGGCTTTGTCGGTGTGAACGTGGACAAGAAGCTTGGCACGCTGACCACTCAGCAAGAGACAACCGGATCCGGCCGACCACAAACGTTGCAAGTCGTCGTCCGCAAGGAAGGCAGAGGTAGCCGCGTCGATGCGGTCTTCACCTTGCCGCCAGGACAATTGGCTCCAGGTGTCAGCAATAACATCTGCCGCGTCGTGGACGCAGCCGGCCAATAAACTCCGCCCATCTGTGAACTTATGCTGACGCGCGAATTGCAACCGGCCGTGCGTATACGGTCTCGCCCGGGCCGAGGCCAGGCGAGCCCGTAATCCATGTTCAGGAATCGGGAGGCAGGCGCCGACCTGCGCCCACAGGAATGAAGCAGGAGATTCGATGCGAACCGATCACATTTTGAAAGTCGTTTTGATGGCCACCACCGGTGCCGTGGTGCTTTCAGCCTCCGCGATTTCGGCTCCGTTGCAGACCAGCACGGGTCTTGCTGCCGCGGTCCCGGCATTGACCGAGAAGGTCTGGTGCCGTTACGGACAGTGCTATGACAACGGCGTCGGTGTTGGCGGACTGGTCGGCGGCCTCATCGGCGGCGCCATCGCGGCCGGTGCAGCCACTGCCGCCGCCCAGCAGGAAGCCGCCGCCGCCCAGCAGCACGCGGCATCTTGCGCGCAGCGCTACCGCTCCTACGATCCAGCGTCGAATACGTACGTGGCAAAGGGCCGGCGGTATCCCTGCCAGTAAGTCTTTCAGATATAGTCGCGACCGTATCTGCTTTCAGGGCTGCGGTGTGACACCGCAGCCCTCTTGATTTGCCAGGGCCTGCGATAAAAGACCGGCGGTTCGCCGAGCAGGCGCAGAGGTCTGGCTGATCGATCCGTTCCGAGCACACGTCGACGCGATCATCTCATCCGCGCTTCTGCTCGGAAGCGACCGCAAGGAGGAATTCCGCGAGGGCGTGCTTTCCGGCCTCTTCCGCCGCGCGCTGGGATGAATATCCATCTCCGGTCACTCTGACGCCCATCGGCGCGCCTCTGCGCTTGATTTCCCACCGCCACACGGAGCGGCAGTCGTCGCTGAGGGTCACAATGTAGTATTCGCGCTGGAACACGGGACGGCTAGTGTCGTGCAAGGCTGGCGCTGGCGACATCGCCCATCACCTCGACCAGTTCATCCATGCCGCGGAGCCCAGCTTCATGCGCCGGCCCGATTACGCCGATAGCGGCGGCGTCGCATCCGCCGGCAGCGCACCGACTTTTTTCAGCAGCGGAACGTCAGCCGGACAGGGACCGCCGACACTGACGATATGGCTGCCACGATCGGCCGCGACCGCATGCTTGACGCCCACGGGCACGTGGACGACGCAGCCGGCGTGGAAGGGCAGCGAGATGTTGTTGGTGTAGTCGTGAATCGTCCCCTCGCCTTCGAGGATGAAGATCGTGTCCTCCGACTGGGTGTGGATATGTGGAACGTTGGCCTCGCCAGGTTCGAGGCAGACATAGTTGAGATTTGCCTGCCAGGCGCCGACGCCGGGCCAGATCACGAAACGTGCGTCCTTGGAGATCAGCGGCAAGCGCAGCGTCGGATGGTCGCGATGAAACAGGCGAATGGCCATGGTCTAGCTCGCTGCGATCATTGAGTAGAGACTGGCATCGGCCGGGCACGGCCCGCCGATCACCTTGATGCCGGCTGCACCCGCCTCGATGCGGTAGCGATCGCCGGCATCGATATGGACCATGTGCCCTTCGGCGACCTCGTGGCGCGAGCCACCGGCCGTATCGACGATCGCGCCCTCGCCCGCGATCACGTAGTACACGCAGTCGGACGCATGGCTGAGGTCGATGGTGCGCGCATTCTGCTGCAGCGACACGAGCTGAAAACTGCGGAACGCCGCGCCATTGTGCGGCGACAGCACAACCTTCGCGTTGCCCTCGCCCTCTACGATCGGTATTTCTGGACATCCGGCGGCGCTGTCGATGACTCGAACCTGGGAAAACGAGAGATTGACCATCGCCGCCTATTTTTTGATCCAAACTAAAGTATTTTTAGTATATTCAAAATCACAGGACACGCAACGTCTTCTTTGCGAAGACCAGGACGAACGGCGCCGGGAGCGTCAGCACATGAGCCAATCCGAGACCGAGGCGAACGCCGATCTTGCCCATCTGTCGGAGGAAATCGCCGAGACCACCGCGAACACGCTCGCCGCCATCGGCGTGCGCATCCGCGAATTGCGGCAGGCGCGCGGACTGACGCTGCAGGAGCTTGCCGACGTCTCCGGCCTCAGCACTTCGATGCTCAGCCTGGTCGAGCGCGGACGCGCCTCGCCCTCGATCGGATCGCTGATCGTGATCGCGAGCGCGCTCGGCGTCACGATGTCGGATCTGCTCGTCAGCGGCAGCCTTGCCGAGGAGAAGATCGTGGTGCGCGCGTCCGAGGCGCGCGTCGTCGAGACCGCGCAGCATGTCGTGCGGCGGCTGATGCGGGAAGACCGCAGCCGCGGGGTCTCGGTCGCCGTGAACGAATATGCCCCGCATACCGGCAGCGCCGAGCATCCGATCACCCATGACGGGTTCGAATATGGCTTCGTGCTGCAGGGAGAACTGACCGTCGAGGTCGACGGCATCAAGCACGTGCTGCGGCAGGGCGATCTCATCGCCTATAGCTCGCGCCGCAAGCACAAGCTCTGGAACCACGGCAAGACCAAGGTCCGCACGCTCTGGTTCAACCTCGATCGCGACTGAGGCCCCCTTATGATCGGCCCCCGCGCAAGATGGCGTGCAGGCGGCCGGGCGTGATCGGAAGCTGCGCGACGGCGCCGGGCTTTTGGATGGCGGCGTCGATGGCACCCGCGAGCGCCGCGCCAGCCGCATTGATCCCGCCCTCGCCCGCGCCCTTGACGCCGAGCGGATTGAGCGGCGACGGCGCATCCTCGCGCAGGAGCACTTCGACGTCCGGCACCTCGTGACAGGTCGGCATCAAATAATCGGCAAAGCTCGCCGCCAGCGGTTGGCCGTTCTCGTCATAGACGAACTCTTCCAGGAACGCGCCGCCGACGCCCTGCGCCACGCCACCCACGATCTGGCCTTCGATCAGCATCGGATTGACGGCGCGCCCGACATCGTAGGCGACCACATAGCGCTCGATGGTGACGGCACAGGTTGCGGGATCGACGCGGACCTGCGCGGCGTGGATGCCATAGGGATAGGTCATGTGCGAGGAAGCGAAACGCCCCTCGCCCGTCAACCCGCCCGTCTGCTCGAGATGCGCGGCGATATCGCCAAGCGGCAGCGAGGCGCTGCCATTGACGGTCTCGATCATGCCGTTCGACAGGCGGAGCACCTCCGGTGTGGTCTGCAACAGCTTTGCCGCCACTTCCAGCGCGCTGGCACGCAGTGCTTCGGCAGCGATCTTCACGGCGGAGCCCGCCATGACGGTGACGCGCGAGGCGAAGGCGCCAAAGCCGATTTCGATCCGGTCGGTCTGGCCATGGATCACGCGGATGCGCTCGATCGGCACCTGCAGCGTCTCCGCGCAGATTTGCGCCAGCGCGGTCTCAACGCCCTGCCCGACCGAGGCAACGCCGGTGACGATCTCGATATCGCCTTGCGGCTCGACCCGCATCCGCACCAGGTCCTGCGGACCGAGGCCGCTCTTCTCGACGAAATAGCCAAGGCCCAAGCCGACCAGCTCGCCGCCACTCCGACGCTCAGCGAGCCGTTGCTGCAGCCGGTCGTAATCAAGATGCGCCAGCACGCGTTCGAGCAGATCGGCGTACTTGCCGGAGTCGTAGACGACCCTGGTTCCGAGCGTCTCGAAGCCGCGATCGAAGGGCATTGCCGCTTCGCCGATCAGGTTTACGCGGCGCACCTCGACCGGTGACAGGCCGAGCTCCGCGGCGATCGCGTCGATCAGCCGCTCGCGCGCGAAAGTGGATTCGTAGCGGCCGGGCGCGCGGTAGGTGCCGGCCGGCGTCTTGTTGGTGAGCCGGATATGGCCCGCGACACCATAGGCGGGAATGACATAAGGGCCCGGCAGCAGGCCCGCCGAGAGATCGGTGACGGTGGTGCCGTGGGTGCGGACATAGGCGCCCTGGTCGGTGAAGAAATCCGCCTTCAGGCCAAGGATGAATCCGCTCGAGTCGACGGCGGCCTTGAGCCGATAGACCTGGTCGCGCGAATGGTTGGCGGCGAGCAGATGCTCCCTGCGATCCTCGATCCATTTCACCGGCCGCTGCAGCCGCAGCGCCGCGGCGCAGACCAGCACGTCCTCGGGATAAAGCTCGCCGCGAATGCCGAAGCCGCCGCCGACATGGCCTTCGCTGAGCTCGAGCCGTCCCGGCGCGAGGCCCAGCATCCTGCTGATGGCGTCGCGGTTATAGTGCGGCACCTTGGCGGCGCCGTAGAGTGTGAATGTATCCTTGTCTCCGTCGTAGACGCACAACCCGCCGCGCGTCTCCATCGGCACGCCGGTGTGGCGCCCGATCTTCACCGCCAGTTCGATAACCCTGTGCGCGCAGGCAAAGGCCGCGTCGAGATCACCATAGCCGCGGCGGATCACCGCCGGCTCGGACATCAATCCGGGGTGAACATCGGGCATAAACGCCACCGGCTCGGCGGTCGCATCGAGCTGCGGCTCCAGTTCTTCGATATCGCAAAACACCAGATCGGCCGCATCCTCGGCCACATAGGGATCGACGGCGATAACCACAGCCACAGGCTCACCGACATAACGCACATAATCGCGCGCTAGCACGAATTGCCGGTATGGCGCGAGCCGCTCGAGGCCCATCTGGCGGAAATCGATCGGCGGCAGATCGTCGAGATCGGCAATGGTCCAGATCGCGACGACGCCCTCGAGCGCGGCTGCCTCCTCGGTTTCGATGCCAAGGATGCGGCCGAAAGCGACCGGCGAACGCACCACGCGCATGTGGAGCTGGCCCGGCCAGTTGCAGTCGGCGGCGAACGCGCCCTGGCCCATCAGCAGCGGACGGTCCTCGATCCGCTTGAGCGAGCGGCCGACAAAGCTCATGCCTGCGCTCTCGCCCGCATCTCGCGCGCGGCCAGCCGCACCGCTTTGACGATGTTCTGATAGCCGGTGCAGCGGCAGAGGTTCGACGACAGCACGTCCTTGATGTCGTCGTCGGACATATCAGGATTTTCCTGCAGCGCGCCGGCGGCGAGCATCAGGAAGCCCGGGGTGCAGAAGCCGCATTGCAAGCCGTGATTTTCCCAGAACGCCTGCTGTAGCGGATGCAGCGTCTCGCCGTCGGCCAGTCCCTCGACGGTGCGCACCGTCTTGCCCTCGGCCTGCACGCCGAACATCAGGCAGGAGCGAACCGGCTTTTCGTTCACTAGCACGGTGCAGGCGCCGCAGACGCCATGCTCGCAGCCGAGATGCGTGCCCGTCAGCCCGCAATCGTCGCGCAGGACGTCGGCAAGGCTCCGGCGCGGCTCGATCGATACTGCGTAAGTCTTGCCGTTCACGGCAAGGGTAACGTCGCGCTTGTCAGGCATAGCTCGCACCTCCGGCCCGGCGCAGCGCCTCGCGGATGCGCTGCGGGGTTGCAGGCAGTTCGAACAGTTCGATGCCGAAGGGAGACAGCGCATCGCAGATCGCGTTGACGACCGCCGCCGGCGCCCCGATCGCCCCGCCCTCGCCGACGCCTTTCGCCTTGGTCACGCTTTCGGGCGAGACAGTTTCCATGTGCATGATCTCGATCTCCGGGATCTCCGCCGCGGTCGGCGGCAGATAGTCGGCAAAGGACGCGGTCAGCAGATTGCCGGTGTCGTCGTAGACGATCTCCTCGAACAGCGCGTTGGCAATGCCTTGCGCGACGCCTCCGGTGATCTGGCCGTCGACGATCATCGGATTGATCAGGACGCCGGCGTCCTCGACGACAAGAAAGCGATCGACGCGAACGCCGCCGGTCTCGATGTCGACCTCGACAAAAGCGATATGGCAGGCATTCGAGAACGTGCCGCCGGGATCGTAGACCGCGTTCTCATGCAGTCCGGGCAATAGCCCCTCGAAGCGATGGCTCTGGTGATAGGCGGCCCGCGCCAGCGCGCCGATCTCCATGGCCTGGTTGGAATGGCTCACCCGCGCCCAGCCGTCCTTCAATTCGATATTGTCTGATGATGTTTCCATCAAGGTCGCGGCTATGGTCTTGAGCTTCACCGCGATCTTTCCCGCCGCGAGCTTCGAGGCACCGCCGGCGATCACCATCGAACGGCTGGCAAAGGTGCCCCAGCCATAGGGCGTCGCATCGGTATCGCCGGAGATGATCCGAATGCGGTGCGGCTCAATGCCGAGCTCGTCCGACACCAATTGCGCAAGGCTGGTCTTCAGGCCTTGGCCATGCGGTGACGAGCCGATGCGCAGCACGACGTCGCCCGAAGGGTCCATCGAGCAATCGACGATCTCGTAGCCCGGCACGATGTCCATGCCGCGCGCGGCATAGGCCGGCGTGCCGTAGCCGGTCCGCTCGCTGAACACGGAAATGCCGACGCCGAGATAGCGCCCGAGCGTGCGCAACGCCGACTGCCGCGCCCGGAACGCCGGCAGGTCCGCGGCATCGATTGCGACCTCCATCGCCTGGACATAGCTTCCCTCGTCATAGACAAGGCCGGTCGGCGAGCGATGCGGAAATGCCTTGATCAAATTGCGGCGGCGGATTTCGGCGGCGTCGATCCCGAGCCGCTTCGCCGCGACATCCATCATCCGTTCCATGGAGAAGGTCAGCGTCGGTCGCGACACGCCGCGATACGGCGCCATCATGCAAGTGTTGGTGGTCACGCCGCGCGAGCGGACGCCGTATTCGGCGAAATCATAGGGGCCGGGCAGTTCGGCAAAGGCCATCAGCGGCTCGACGCCGCAGGTCACGGGATAGCAGGAGAACGCGCCGATGTTGGAACGTAAGTCCGCTTCCAGCCCGAGCAGCCTGCCGTCCCTGGCGAAGGCTCCGCGCAGGCTGAAGGCCTGGTCGCGGCTATGGGCGGAGGCGAGCAGATTTTCGCGGCGATCCTCGATCCAGGCGACGCTCCGCTTCAGTTTGCGAGCCAGCCACACCAGCACGACATATTCGGGAAATAGCGACATCTTCTGCCCGAAGCCGCCGCCGACATCGGGCGCGATCACGCGCAAGTCCGACTCTGGCATATCCAGCGTGTCGGCGATGCCGGTCCTGAGCATATGCGGCATCTGCACCGAGGCTGTGAGCGTGACGCGCCCCGATCCCGCGTCGTATTCGGCGAGCCCGCCGCGGTTCTCCATTGGCGCCGCCGATTGCCGGTGCGAGCGCACGTCCAGCGCGACGATCTCGGCGGCATCCGCAAAGGCGTTGTCGAGCCCCTGCGTCTTCATGCGCCCTTCGACCAGCACGTTAGATGCAGCTTCGGGATGCACCGGCGTTGCATCTGGCGCCAGCGCGGTTTCGAAATCGATGATGGCGTCCGCAACGTCGATATCGACGAACACCTGCTCGGCGATATCTTCCGCCAGCGCAGGATCGTCGGCGACGACGACCGCGAGCGCCTGCCCGCAGAAGCTGACGCGATCGACCGGCAGTACGGGCTGGCCGATCGCGACATAGTCCGGCCGATGCAGGATCGGCCGGATCGGCTTCACGTCGACGAGGTCTCGTCCGGTGAAGACCGTTGCATCAGATGGGATCTCGATATCGACGATCGTTCCGCGCGCGACCGGGCTGCGCACGAAACTGACGGCGGCCGCCTTGGCCGCGCGATCGGCCACATAGCTGCCGCCGCCTTTCAGCAGCGCCGGATCTTCCAATCGTGGCAGCCGTCGGCCGATCCAGTTCATGCCAGCGCCTCGGTCAATGCGCGCTTGACGGAAGCGGCGATCAGATCGCGCCGATACTCGGGCGAGGCATGGATGTCTCCGTTCGGTTCGATCATGCCACGCGCCTCGCGGGCGATGGCATCGATGATCGCAAGCGACGCAGGCTTCCCAACAAGCTGATCTTCCAGCAGCCCAAGGCGGATCGCGCGATCGGCGACACCGCCGACACCCAGACGGGCCTCGCGGATCGTGCCGCCGTCAACCCTTGCCGCCGCCACCGCCATCCCCAAGGCAAAGTCGCCGGCGCGCCGCGAAAACTCGTAGAAGCCCACGCGCCAATCCGGCGTCATCGCAGGGAGGCGGATTTCGGCCAGGATCTCGTCCGGTTCGAGCGCAGTCGTGAACGTGCCATGGAAGAAGTCGGCCACAGCGATCACCCGTTCGCCGCGCGCGCTCTTCGCAACCATCTCGGCGCGAAGGGTGGTCGCGACCAGGCACCATTCCGAGGCGGGATCGGCGTGCGACAGGCTTCCCGCGAAGGTGCCGCGCTGGCGGATCGGATAATGCGCAATGTGGCGCACGACCTTCGCCAAGAGCGTGCCGAGCGGCCCCTCGACCACCGGCCGATGGAACGCGGCGTGCCGCGTCAGCGCACCGATCTTCAACTGATCGGCGTCCGCGCGCAGGTAATCCAGTTCGTCGAGGTCGTTGATATCGATGAGGATAGCGGGCCGCGCCAGGCGGAAATTCATCGCCGGAACCAGGCTCTGGCCGCCCGCCAGGATCTTGCAATCGTCCTTGTGTGTCGCGAGCAGCGCGAGCGCTTCGCCGAGACCGGATGGCCTGAGATAGTCGAACGCTGCAGCCTTCACATTTCAACCTTGCTCAATTTTATTTAGTCTGATTAACATGACCTCATTGCGGTGTCTACTGTTCGGGACGGTGAGTCTGCATGGGTTGGGCCAGGGCCGAGGGGCAAAAGCGCAGAGCGGCCGGCGGCCGCGCTTTTACTTCTCCTGATGCACCGCGCGGTTTCAGCTCAACGGCCGCGCCATTCCGCAAGCAGGTCGGCGGCGTCGGTCACGATGCCAAGATGCAGCGACACCATCTTGAGCGCGGCATCTTCCATCTCCTCATTGGTGCCGCGCACCAGATCGCGCAAGACAACGACGCGATAGCTGAGATTGCTGGCATCGAACGCCGCGTTGAGGATACAGCAATCGGTCATGCCGCCGTCGAGCACCACGGTGCGCACTTTCATCTGCCGCAGCAGAAAATCGAGATCGGTAGCGAAGAACGGCGACAGCCGCTTCTTGCCGGCGACGATCAGGTCCTGCGGCTCCACATGGGTGACGAATTCGGTCCAGCGCGAACCTTCGATCGCATGCGCATCGGAGTTGGGGATCGCGCCGACATAGAGCGGAAAGGTGCGCCGCCACGCCGAGGGAATGCCGGCGATGTCGTCGACCCCGCCCTTGCGCAGCACCGATTTGACGTGGATCACCGGCACGCCGATCGCGCGCGCCGCGGCATGGAACTGATCGATCGGCGCGACGATCTCTCGCGCGCGCGGCGCGGGACAAGGACAATCCGGCGTATCGGCCAGATGTCCCTGGTGCATGTCGACGGAGATGATCGCGGTCCGCGAGGCCTGCGTGAAATCCTCGAACCCCTGCGACAGCTCGCGCTTCGCACCATACACATAAGCCTTCATCACGCCTCCTATCGCCGAAGCAGTTTGCCGTTCCGCGCCAATGCACGCATCGATCACAGCGCATCGGCGCCCGCCAAGCAATATTCAAGCCGCGAGGAGGCGCTCGCGCAAACGCGCGTCAACATCAATCACACATCAATTTTCGTTTGCGCCTTGCGCGCGACCGGATGCCGCCGGGCAACACAATGGAATGTGCGAGCCGAACGCAAGCTCGCTTCGCTCATTCCTGCGCGCTACCGCAAGCGGTCGCGCGACGACAAGGATGCAAGGGGACTGCTCATCGATTGGCTCGACGGTGACTAAACAATTGGCGTGCTATTTTTTCCAACAATGCGAAGATTTTTTCGGAACCCGTCCTGAACGGTCGACAAATTTTCGCACATCGAGAGGATCTGCGTGATGCGCTGGACTACAATTCCTGTTCTTGCCGTTGCCCTGACAGGCGGCGCGGCAGCCGCCTATGCCGCCGGGTTCACACTCCCGGCGCCGGCCAAGATCGCGTTCCTCTATTTCGCCGACAAGACCGACGGCGGCTGGACGCAGGCCTATGACGAGGCGCGCCCGAAGATCGAGAAGGAAGTCGGCATGCAGATTCCCTTCGTCGAAAATGTGCCTGAGGTTGCGGGACAGATCACGCCGGCCGCGGAGCGCTTCATCCAGCGCGGCTACAACGTGATCATCGGCACCGCATTCGGCTATTCCGACACGTTCAAGGAGCTGTCGCAGAAATATCCGAAGGTCGCATTCCTCAACGGCTCCGGCACCACCAACGGCCCGAACCTCGAATCCTTCTACGGCCGCACCTATGAGAGCCAGTATCTCTGCGGCATGATCGCGGGCGCCATGTCGAAGTCCGGCAAGCTCGGATTCGTCGCCGCGCATCCCATCGGCCCGGTGAACTGGACCATCAATGCCTATGAATTAGGCGCGCAGAAGATGAATCCGAAGGCCACGGTGACCGTGATCTTCACCGGTGCCTGGAACGATCCGGTCAAGGAACGCGCCGCGGCGCAGGCCATGGCCGACCAGGGTATCGACGTGATCGGCCAGCATGTCGACACCCCCACCCCTCAGATCGTGGCGCAGGAGCGCGGCATCTACGGCACCGGCCACCATCGCGACCTGCGCGAGTTCGCGCCGAAGGCAACGCTGTGCTCATCGGCCTGGACCTGGGAAAAATTCCTCGGGCCCGAACTGAAGAAAATCGCGGCAGGCAATTGGGAGCCCAATCCTTATGGCGCCTTCCCCGGCATCAAGGATGGCGGCACCGATATCGCCTGCTGCAACAGCGTGGTGCCGAAGGACGTCGTCGACAAGGTGATGGCCGAGCGCGACGCCATCATCGCCGGCAAGCAGATCTTCGCCGGCCCGATCAAGGACACCGCCGGCACCGTGCGCGTCGCCGAGGGCAAGTCGCTCGACGATGCCGGCTTCTGGAAGATGGACTGGTTCATCCCTGGCGTCATCACTCAGAAATAGGCGAGCAAATCTTCTGATGAATGCGGCCCTGCAACTTGCCGGGATCAGGAAATCCTTTGACGGGGCTCTGGCTCTCGATGGCGCGTCCTTCGAGAGCCGCTCCGGCGAAGTCCATGCCCTGCTCGGCGAAAACGGTGCCGGCAAATCGTCGCTGATGAATGTCGCCGCCGGTCTCTACGCGCCGGATGCCGGATCGATCTCCATCAATGGTGCACCGATCTCGCTGAGCGGACCTGCCTCGGCCCGCTCTCACGGGATCGGCATGGTGCACCAACACTTCAAGCTGGTAAGACCTTTCACCGTGGCCGAGAACGTATTGCTCGCCAATCCGCAACCGCATTTCGCTTCCGGCCTGCGCGACATCCGCGACGCGATCAAGAAGCAGGTCGATGCGCTCAAATTCTCCATCGATCCCGATCGCCGCATCGACAGCATGACGGTGGCCGAGCAGCAGCAGGCCGAGATCGTCAAGGTGCTGGTCGGCGGCGCCAGGATCCTGATCCTCGACGAGCCGACCGCAGTGCTGACCGACGCCGAAGCCATCGGCCTGCTCGAGATCGTGCAGCGATTGGCGCGATCCGGCACCGCGGTCGTGCTGGTGACGCACAAGCTGCAGGACGTGAAGCGCTACGCCGATGTCGTGACCATCATGCGCGGCGGCAAGACGGTGGCCACCCTCGATCCCAGGCAATCGACTGCGGAAGAACTGACAGAGCTCACGGTCGGCCAGACTTCGGCACTCCCCGAGCGTACGCCGCACCAGGGCGGCGAGACCCGGCTCAATGTCGGCGCGCTCATCTACACGCGCGGCGACGGCCGCACCATGCTGAACAACACGAGCTTCTATGTCCGCACCGGCGAGATCTACGGCATCGCCGGCGTCAGCGGCAACGGCCAGGCCGAGCTCGCGGAAGCGCTGATCGGCGCGATCGAGCCCTCCACCGGCGAGATCTGGGTCGATGGCGCCGGCGACATCAGCCATGCCGGCCCGTCCAGGCGGCGGGAAGCTGCGATCGCGGCGATCCCCGCCGACCGCTACGCCTATGCGCTTGCCGGCAGCCTGCCGATCCAGGACAATCTTGCGGTGGCGCAGATCCGCTCCGGGCGCTACGGCAGCGTTGTCAGGCTCGATCGCACAGCGATGCGCCGCGACGCCATCGCGGCAGTGAAGGATTACGACGTGCAGGGCGTGCGCAGCGTCAAGCAGAAGGCTTCACTCTTGTCCGGCGGCAACGCGCAGAAGCTCGTCATCGCCCGCGAGTTCAGCCGCGAGCCGGACGTCGTGGTCGCGCACAGCCCGAGCCGCGGTCTCGATGCGCGCGCTTGTGCCGCAGTGCATCAGCGCCTGATCGCGGCGCGTGAACGCGGCGCCGCCATCGTCCTGATCAGCGAGGACCTCGACGAGATCCTGAGCCTGTCCGACCGCATCGGCGTGATGACCCGCGGCGCGATCGTCGCCGAATTCGAACGCCCTGCGGACCGCCAGGCGATCGGCCGCGCCATGGTCGACCATGCATGACATCTCGCGCCGAGCCGAACCATTGACCCCCGTAACCTCGCGCGGCTTCGGCCGCCTCACTCTCGACGTGCGCCAGAACCTGCCGGCATGGAAACAGGCGCTGTTCGTCGGATCGTCGCTGATCCTCGGCCTTGCGATTTCGGTCGCTATCCTCGCGGTGGCCGGCATCCCACCCTTGACGCTCGCCAGCGAGCTTGCGGGCGTGCTGACCGCGGAGAACCTGCGCGGCGTGCTGATCCAGGCCGCGCCGCTGATCCTGGTCGGCTTGGGCGCAAGCCTCGCCTTCCGCATCGGCTTCTGGAATCTCGGCATCGAGGGCCAGATGGTCTTCGGCGGCATCTTTGCCGCCGCGATCTCGATCTATGACATCGGCCCGCCGGCCACGCGGCTGATCCTGATGGGAATGGCCGCAGCACTCGGCGGCGCGCTCTGGGTGCTGCTGGTCGTGTTCCTGAAGCTGCGCTTCCGGGTCAACGAGATCATCGCGACATTGCTCCTGAATTACGTGGCGATGTATTTCCTGTTCCACCTGCTCTACGGCGCCTGGCAGGACTCCAAGACCGCGTTCCCGCAGTCCACGCCCTTTCGTCCCTTCGAGCGGCTGACCGATATCGGCTATGGCGTCAACACCGGTCTGTTGATCGCGCTCGCCGGCGTGCTCGCAGCCGGCTGGATGATCCATCTCAGCCGCATCGGCTTCTACACCCGCTTCATCAGCGCCAATCCGCGCATGGCGAAAGTCGTCGGCGTGCCCGTGCAGACGGCGACGATCTGGATCATCGCGATCTCCGGCGCCTGCTCGGGGCTCGCCGGCTTCGTCAATGTCGCCAGCCAGGAAGGCCGGCTCACGCAATCCTTCGCCAACGGCTACGTGTTCTCCGGCGTGCTGATCGCGTTCCTCTCGCGCAACGATCCGATCGTGGTCGCAATCGTCAGCTTCCTGATCGCGGTGCTCTTCATCACCGGCCAGACGCTGCAGGTATTCTACCAGATCCCCTTCACCATGGTGCAGATGATCGAAGCGATCATCGTCATGACGGTTGCGTCGTCGGAATTCCTGATCCGTCACCGCATCAGGTGGATACGTTGAGAGGACAGCTGTGATCGATTTCCTCGTCAACTGGCTGGCCAACGCTCCCGTCACCGCGGTACCTTACGCGCTTGCGGCGCTCGGCCTGATCATCGCCGAACGTTCCGGCGTATTGAACCTCACCGCGGAAGGCTTGATGCTGGTCGGCGCGCTCGCGGGCGCGGGCGCCTGCCTCGCGCTCGGCGGCTATCCGGCGGTGGCGCTCGTCGCCGCGATGGTGGCGGCGAGCGCGGTCTCGCTCTTGTTTGCGGTGCTGGTGGTGGTGCTGCGCATCAACCAGGTGATCGCGGGACTGTCGGTGGTGTTCTTCTGCCAAGGCTTTACCGGCCTCGTCGGCACGCTGGCGAAATGGCAGAACAAGCAACTGACGGGCCTTGCGCCGCTGAAGATCTGGCCGCTGTCGGAAATCCCCGGGATCGGGCGCATCTTGTTCCAGCAGGATCCGATCGTCTATCTCACCATCCTGATCTTCTTCGCTGTCAACTTTCTGCTGTTCCGCACGATGCTCGGATTGCGGATCCGCTCGGTCGGCGAGAACCCGGGCGCCGCGGACGCCGCCGGCGTCAGCGTCACCTTGCATCGGATCTTCGCGATCGTCGCCGGCTCCTCGCTGATCGGCTTGGCCGGCGGCTACATCTCGGTCGTCAGCGTCAAGCTATGGGTGACCGGGATGACCGGCGGCCGCGGCTGGATCGCGGTGGCGCTGGTCGTGTTCGCGCGCTGGGCGCCGTGGCCCGCACTCGCCGGCGCGCTTCTGTTCGGCTGCATCGAGGCGCTGATCCCGCAAATCGCAGCGGCCGGCATCCGCGTGCCGCAATATCTGATGCTGATGACGCCGTATCTCGCGACCATCGCCGTCATGATCTGGGTCGGCACCAAGGATTCCGGCATCACGCAGGAGCCCGGCGCACTCGGCCAGCCGCATGTGCGCGAGGAGCGGCGGTGACTTCTCTCTCCCCGCCCTTGCGGGGAGAGGGTCGGGGTGAGGGGCTGGTTCCGCGATGACGGTGGGACCATGATGCGCGGAGACTCCCCCTCACCCGGATCGCATCTGCGATGCGATCCGACCTCTCCTGCAAGCGGGGCGAGGTATATAGCGGAGCCGCTTAGTACCCGACCTGCTCCAGCGCGTGCGAGATCATGTTCGGCGAGAGCGGCACCTGGTGGAATTTCAGCGCACCAAATGGACGCAGCGCGTCCTCGACGCCGGAGGCGACGACCGCGCCGACCGCGATGCAGCCGGCTTCGCCGACGCCCTTGACGCCCAGCGGATTGAGCGGCGTCGGCGTCTCCAGGTGCAGGATCGAGACGTTGGGAATCTCGGTCGCGTAAGGCACCAGGAAATCCATCAGGCTGGCATTGGCGAGATTACCGTCGGCCTGGTAGTCGAGATGCTCGTAGAGCGCGCCGCCGATCCCCTGCGCGATGCCGCCGAGCACCTGCCCCTCCACGATCATCGGATTGATCATGTTGCCGCAATCGTGGATGCAGACATACTTCCTGATCTTCACCGTGCACAGACCGGGATCGACTTCGATGATTGCGCCGTGAACACCATAGGCCCAGGTCGATCGCGACGGGCTGTAATAGTCGGTGGCTTCAAGTCCCGGCGCTTGGCCGTCGGCAAGCGGCGGGCCATCATGCTTGCTCGCTGGCGCGAATTGTGTCGCCGCCTGCGCGGCCTTGTTGAAAGCGTAACGTAAGGGATTGCTCGCAGTTGCGATCGCCGCCAGCGGCGCAAAGCGGTTCGAGCCCTTCACCCACGCCGCAGAGTCGCGCAGCTCGATCTGGTCAGGGTCGACATCGAGCATGTTGGCGGCGGCTTCGATCACCTTCTTGCGGACAGTGAGCGCGGTCTTGTGGATCGCGTTGCCACTGACGACAGCGGCGCGGCTCGCAAAGGTCGCCACACCCCAGTCGAACGCCTTGGTGTCACCCTCGACCACGATAACGTCCTGCGGGCTGACGCCGAGCTGATCGGCGACGATCTGCGCGAACACCGTGTCGTGCCCCTGCCCTTGCGTGCTGAGGCCGGTGTTGACATAGACCTTGCCGGTGATCGGGTGAATCTTGACGTGGCCACCCTCGTAGGGACCGAGGCCCGTGCCTTCGACGTAACAGGCGAGCCCGAGCCCGAGATAGCGTCCCTCGGCGCGCGCCTTCGACTGCTCGGCGGCGAAATTCTCCGCGCCAAGCTCGGCCGCGGCCATCGCCAGCGCCTTGCCATACTGGCCGCTGTCGAGCGTGACCTTGAGCCCATCCGCAAACAGCAATCCGTCGCGCTCATAGGGAAACTGGTTCTCGGCGATCAAGTTGCGGCGACGGATCTCGAAACGGTCGAGCCCGAGTTCCTCGGCGAGCTGATCCATCGCGCGCTCGATCGCAAAGCAGGCCTGCGGTCTGCCGCAGCCGCGATAGGGCGTCACCTGCACGGTCGGCGTATAGACCGCCTTGAACTCCACGAAGATGTTGGGGATCCGGTACGGGCCCGCGATCGAGGTGGAGGCGACCTGCGCCACGGCGATGCCATAGGGAATGAAGGCGCCGGTGTCGTGCAGGAAGAAATCGCGCAGCCCAATCACCTCTCCGGTCCTGAGCGCGGCGAGCTCGATGGTGTGGATCTGGGTCCGCTCCTGCGAGGAGCCCAGGAAATTCTCGCGGCGGTCCTCGATATATTTCACGGGGCGCCCAAGCCGCATCGCCGCCATCGGTACCAGGAGCTCGTCGGGATAGAACAGCAGCACCTTCTGCCCGAAGCCGCCGCCCACATCGGGGGCGATGACGCGGACCTTGTCCTCATCGAGCTCGAACACGGACGCAAGCCCGCCGCGCACCGAGATCGGCGCCTGCGTGCCGTCCCATACTGTGAGTTCACCGGATACCGCATCCCAGCGCGCCGCGACCGCGCGGCATTCCATCGGCGCTGCTGTCGAGCGGTCGACCTGCACGGTGATCTTGGTGACGTGCTCAGCGCGTGCAAAAGCGTCGTCCGGATCGCCGCTGGTCTGGATGAAATGCGCCGCCAGATTGTTCGGCACGTCGGCATGCACAAGCGGCGCGTCGTCGGTCAGCGCCTTCGCCAGATCCATCTCGAGCGACAATGGCGCATACTCGACCTCGATCAGGGCTGCGGCATCTTCCGCGGTATAGCGGTCGACCGCGACCACCATCGCCACCGTCTGCCCGACATAATAGACATCGCCCCGCGCCAGCGGACGCTGGGTCTTCGGATTCTTCATCGAAGGGTGCGGAATCAACAGCGGCATCTCGACGTCGAGCGCGCCGATATCGTCGCTCGTAAAGACCGCCGCAACGCCCGGATGGCGCTTCGCCGCCGACGTGTCGATGGAGACGATCTGCGCCCGCCCATGCGGGCTGCGCAGGAAGGCGACGTGCAGCGCATCCGGCAGCGGAATGTCGTCGACGAAGGCGCCCTCGCCCCGCAGCAGCTTGGGATCGACATTGCGCTCGACGCGCGCTCCGAACTGGCGTGTCGACATCAGGCCCGTCCGAGCAGTTCGGCGGCGCGGCGCACCGCAGCGATGATGTTGAGATAGCCGGTGCAGCGGCAGAGATTGCCGGAGAGCAGATCCCTGATACCCTCGTCGGAAAGATCAAGCTTTCCCGGCTCCTCGAAGCGGGCGACGATGTTCATCACCATGCCCGGCGTGCAATAGCCGCATTGCAGGCCGTGGCACTCCTTGAACGCCTGCTGCACCGGATGAAGCGTGCCGTCAGCGGCGGCGACCGACTCGATGGTGCGGATATCGTAGCCATTCGCCTGCACCGCCAGCGTCAGGCAGGAGCGGCCGGCCCTGCCGTTAAGGAGCACCGTGCAGCAGCCGCAGACACCGTGCTCGCAGCCGACATGGGTGCCTGTCAGCCCCAGTTCATGTCGCAGGAAGTCGCTGAGCAGCATGCGAACGCTGACGCTGCGGCTGACGGCCTCGCCATTGACCGTCATCGACACGTCGACTTCGGCATCGGCCGAGCGGTCGGGGATCGCGGCCTTCATCGTTCGCGCCATCAGGCGGTCTCCATCTGCGTGGCGCGTTGCGCGGCCGTCGTCACCATCCTGCGGATCAGCGTGCCGAGCGCCCTGCGGCGATAGGTTTGGGACACATGCGTCTCGTCAGGCTGCGTCACGGCCGCAGCGGAAGCTGCCACCGCGGCGTCGAGATCGGACGCACCGAGCACCGTGCCCGTGAGGGTATTCTCCGCCTCGTTCAGGCGCACCGGCGTATCCGCAATGCCGCAGGCCGCAAGCTGCACGCGCGACGCACGGCCGCCATCATCGAGCGACAGCACGCAGCCGACACCCACAATCGCGTAGTCGCCATGACGCCGCGTCACCTCGTCGAAGGCCCATCCCGCTCCTTTCGACAGCACCGGAAAGCGCGCCTCGGTGATGATCTCGTCCCGCTCGCGAGCGGTGGTGAGGAACGATTGAAAGAAATCCTCGGCCGCAATCTCGCGCTGCCCCGACGGCCCCTGCGCGATCACGGAGCCTCCGAGCAAGACCAGCAGCAGCGGCATTTCCGCGGAGGGATCGGCGTGGCAGAGACTGCCCACCACCGTGCCGCGGTTGCGGATCGGCACATGGGCAACATGCTGCATGACCTCAGCGACCAGCGGATTGACGCGCGCAACCTCCGCATCGAGTTCGAATTCGCGGTGACGCGTCATCGCCTTCACGACGATGACGTCGGCGCCGACCTCGATGCCACGCAGATCGGCCACATGCTGGATGTCCACCAGCGTGGACGGATTGGCGGCGCGAAAATTCATCGCTGGCAACAATGTCTGCCCGCCGGCGAGCACGACTGCATCGGGATCGCCGGCCAGAATGCTGATTGCTTCCTCGATTGATGTTGGCGCCTGGTAGCCAAAGATGGAGGGCTTCATCTGATCTGTTCAGCTCGCCAAAACTGCGGTCAGGATAGGTTGCGCGAAAACGCTGTCAACGAAGTGAAATGAGCACCATTTGCCTACAAATGAAGCATCGATCTGCCGTCGCGATTGAAGCGCGGTCGCAAAATCCGTCACAGCGTGCGGGCGTGCGCGGCGACCGCCTTCACGAACAGCGCAACCAGCTCATCCGGCTGCGAGAGCTGCGGCGCGTGGTCGCTGTCGAGGCCATAGACTTCGAGGCACGGCGACAGCTCCTGCATCTTCCGCTGCAGCGGCAGGTGCACCGAGCGATCCTCGCGCGCCTCGATATAAACGCGCGGCACGGTGCCGAAGCACTCCGGCGACAGCTTCAGTTGCGAGCGGCGGCCACCTTCGGGCTGCGGCGTCAGGCGACGCGCCGCGGCCTCGGCCAACGCGCGATCCGCCTTCTGGTAGAACACCTCGACCGCGGAAGCCGGGTCGATGCGCGACAATAAACCTGCGTCATCGTAGGTGACACGCGCATGCGCGCCGCGCATCCATGGCTCAAGATAGCGCTCGTAGAACTGCAGCACGGACATCCCGTCAGGCAGCATGAACGCGCAGAGGAAGACCGCGAGCGCGATCCGTTCGGGCCGCAGCTCACAGGCCTGCGCGGCCGCCGTGCCGCCCATGCTGTGCCCGACCATGATGATCGGACCTTCGGTCCTGTCGATGACGTCGACAACATGCGCAGCGTAGCGTTCGAGATTGACCTGCTCGGGTGGCAGCGGGTTGTGGCCGTTGCCCGGCAGGTCGACGGCGACCGCCTCGTGCCCGAGCACTTTCAGGCGCGGGACGATGGTCTCCCAGGCCCAGGCGCCCTGCCAGGCGCCGTGGATGAGGATGAAGGTGTAGCGCGGGGATGGAGCACTCATGGCGACGACCGACTACTTGTAGGTCCGCTTGTACATCGCGCGCATATGCTCCTCGACCGTGATCGGCGGGTATTTCGGCTCCTCGCCCGGCGCAAGGCAGGTCGGGATGCATTCGACCTTGTGCGCGTAATTGCCGGTGTAGAAGAACGGCACCGAATAGCGCTCGCGGCCTGATACGTTGACCACGCGATGGAGCGTTGAGCGGTATTTGTCGTTGGTCCAGCGCGCGATCATGTCGCCGAGATTGACGACGTAGGTGCCAGGCACGGGGTCGGCATGGATCCAGCCGCCGGTCGCCTGGTCCCAGACCTGCAGGCCGCCGACATCGCCCTGGCGCAACAGCGTCAGCCCGCCGAAATCGGTGTGCGCGCCCGCACCTTTCTGATCCGGATTGCCGCCAGCGGGCTGCGGTGGATAGTGCAGCAGCCGCACGGTCGCCATCGCGTCGGTGCAATAACCCCTGAAATAATCTTCAGGCAGATCGAGCGACAGCGCGATGCCGCCCATCATCCGCGCCGATAGATCCAGCATCACGTTGAGATAGGCTTCCATCACCGGCTTGAAGTTCGGCCGCGACGACGGCCACTGGTTGGCGCCGTGATTGAACATGCCAGCGAGCACGCGCGGATCATCAGGCGCATGCTCGGGCCCGACATAGTAGCCTTCCTTGAGGTCGGGCGGCGCGCCGGCCTCCAGCGTCTGGCCCTGCAGCGGCTCGTAGCCGCGATTGGCCTTCGAGCGCGACTTGTCGACCTCGGCCTTTATCTCCGGCGATAGATCGAAGAAGGCAGCCGCCTCGGCGAAGACATCGGCGACGAGCTTTTCGTCGACGCCATGGTTGGAGATGTAGAAGAAGCCGTTGTACAGACAGGCGGCGCGCAGCTTGGCGGCAACCGCCTTGCGATCCGACAGGTCTGGCGACGATAGGCCGGAGATGTCGATCACCGGCAGACTGGACTGCGAAACCCGTGCCGCTTCGAGCATGTTGATTACCCTCCTTCGCGCGTCCGCCTCACGACCATGAAGCGCCACCCTCGCCCACAGCATTTAGGTAGCGCGGCAAGTGCGATCACGCGCGCTGAAAGTTTCGGCAAAAATTGGCGTTTTCGGCCCAAAAAAGCATCCGAAGGCGAATCGGATCACACGGCAGAGATGCAACGGAGCCCTTCATATTCGCACGTGAGGGCCGACTGATCTTGTGATGACCGCAGGGGCGGAATCTTGTACTGGGAGTTAACGCTTCGCTGACTCTCTGTCGTCGCGAGCGGGAAGTCCCGGGAACCGTTCGGCAGCACGGCCGTTGTGTTCCCAACTAAACAAGAAAAGGAGCAAGCCGTGAACATGCGTAGGATTTTCTTGATGGCCGCCGCCACAGCGCTGACGATATCGGCATCCCTACCTGTTCGAGCCGCGCCGATGATGCCGTCCCCGATGGTACAGGAGTCTTCGGCACAGCAGGTGCAATACCGCCGCTGGCATGGTGGTCCCGGTTACCGCCATTATGGTTACGGCCGTCGCGGATATGGGGGACGAGGATACGGAACCGGCGCGGCCGTGCTTGGCGGACTCGCCGCCGGCGCCATCATCGGCGGTGCCATTGCATCCAGCCAGGCACAAGCCGCAAACGCCCAAGCTTACTGCGCGCAGCGCTTCCGCTCCTATGATCCCGCCTCGGGCACCTATCTCGGCAACGACGGTTACCGCCATCCCTGTCCGTAACGAGGCTTAGCCCCACACAAGCGTCATTCCGGGATGCGTGCATAGCACGCAGGCCCGGATTCGTGCTGCCTACGACGGAAAGTCAGCCGGCTCCACCTCGAGCCGATCGGCGTGCAGGGTCCAATCACGAACCCCGTGCATCTCGCAGAATTTCTGCTTGGCAACGTCCACTGCTTGCGCGTCGTCCGGGACGTCGAGGTCCACCGTGCACTGGCAGATGTCGCCGACCTGGCCGTTCTCGCCGAGCACATTTTTGTAAAATCGGGCAATGAAGCGCGCCATCCGCGTAGCTCCTCTTTTCCTCTGCTAGCTGAGCCAGCCCGCGAGGCCTCGCGTTGATCTCGCGCAAGCCGAATAGGCGATGACCCGAAATTGCAGCGCAGATCCCCACCAGGCGCGGAACCACAGGTGGACGCCGTCCTCCATGCCCGAACTTCCGCTTTCAAACGCGGCGGCATCAAAGCGCGGTGTGATTTTCGGAACGATGGGTCCGTGAGACCAGACGATTTCCGAGCGACGCTTGGCCACACTGCATCACGCCGCTTTCGAGGAACAGAGGACGTCATTTTCTCCCGCAGAGGCGCGTGAGAACACGTTATGCATCAAGATCAGCGGGCATCACCCGCGGATCATCCAACCAGATGCCTTTCGATTTCGCCGACAGGATGCTTGGTGAGATCCTTGTCGAACTCAGCCAGGATATGCCGTTTCACGTCAGCATGAAAGGCAACTCGAAGCTCCGCCAGGGTTCGCGGCGGGGCCACGACGACGAGGGCCTTTGCCTTGCCGCTGCGGATGACCTGCTCGGCGGCCGCCGCCACCTGTCGCGCGAACCGGTGCTCTTCGAGATCATGCCAGTCCACCGGCTCGACCGTACTTCGCTGCCCCGAACCCGGCTTCCTCGTGCGTCCGGGCCGCTCGCTGCCCTGATCATGGGTCGAGGGATTTTGCAGCTCAAAGACTCGCTCGGTCTTCAGATTGGGGAATTTCTCATCGCCCTCGTTGCGGAGGAACAGCGCTTTCCGCCCGTCGCCCACGAATACGATGGCGTCATGCGGAATCTTGAGTTTGCCCATGATGAAGCTCCGGTACTTGTCCTCAGTCTGCCGAACGGCGCGAAACGTGGTCGTAGCTGCACACGATTCGACAACGACAGCAGGCTATCTCGGTACCATTCTCCGCGGTTTGTTCTGGATCAAACCATCCGGATGCATCGCGCGTCATATAACGGCACCGGGCCGTGGGGGCATTTCGCCTCCGCGGGCCAAAACCTTGCGCTAGATCAAATCGTCCGATTGCAGATCTTCGACAAAGAGCGGATGAGACACTTCATCTTCGTCTGCCCCAATACCCATCTCAACGTTCAGCACAGCCTGGACGAGGAAGATAATACCGATCAGAACGAATTCACGGCGGTAAGCTGCCCCGCCTGCACGCGACTGCATTTTCTCAGCCGCAAGACCGGCCAATTGCTGGGCGCGGATTCGAGCCCGAAAAACTAGCCCTCATTCTAAGGATGCGAGCGCCGCACGGGGTTGTTCAGGCTGCGGGCAGATGCGTCAGATACTCATAAACGGCGCGAAGGTCGTCATCTTCCATCCTGCCGATCGGCTGCCACGGCATCTGATTGCCGAGGGTGTGACCGTTCGGATCGACACCGGTCCTCATGGTGGCGACGAACTCCTGGAATTTCCAGCCCTTTACGACATTGAGGTCGGGCCCTAGCGGCGCGAGCTGGCCGGGTTTGCCGCCGGTCAGATCCTTGCCATGGCATTCGCGGCAGTCTTGATACGAAATGAGATATTCACCGTATCGCGACGTGGGACCTTTTGGTGGCGCGGTAACATGTTCTGTTGAGACGGGCTTGCCCGTTGGCAGCATGCCCGCGCCCAACATCGCGATGCCCAGCGGGGTGAGACGATCGGCCGGATTTATCGTCTTTTCTCCCAGAGCAGGCAGACTGCGGAGATAGGCAATCACCGCTTTGGTGTCCTCGTCGCTCAGCTTTCCGGCATTGGTGTAGGACATGATGACAAGCCAGCGACCGTCAGGATCGACCCCGTTGCGAATGGCGCGGAAAATATCGCCGTCCGACCACCGGCTTAATTGCCCGACCGGCGTGAGGTTGGCGGCTATAAACGAACCGATCGGCAACGAGATATCCTTGCCGAGATCCCCGCCGCCGGTGAGCGAGTCGGTCCTGGTATGGCAGCCGCTGCAAAAGCTGTCCGCGATCGTCTGGCCGCGCCGGATTTGCTCCGCGGTCCCCGCAATCTTCAAGTCCACGCCTGGCGCACTGCGTGCGTGCAGCTTGAACAGTCCGATGGTCAGCAGCACGCTGATCGAGATGGCAATGACGGAAACCAAAGCCGCCAAACCGGCCCCGCCCCATTTGACAATTGGTTTCTTCGATCGCCAGCCACGAATACCTGAGCATGCCAGCAATCCCGCGATGACGACCAACGCCGCGGGCTCGAGCCATTCGAACATCCTGTATTGCCCCAAAGTCAAAATCGATGCATTGGACGATGAAAATGTCGGCCGCTGCAGAGGCTATGAGGCGCGCGATACGGAATAATTTCGAGACCGGCCTATCGAGTTACAGATGTAACCTGCGAGACGACGCACAACCTTTGAACCGGTTTGCGGAGCGCCAAACATCAAGGAACACCTGAGGGTTCGTATTCCCAGTCCCCTCGTCTAGTTTAGGGTGGATTAGCCAGAAAGTAGGGGCGTGGCGCGCCCAATCACGGCAGCGATGGCTAGTAGGAGCAGGATCGGACAAGGGATGGCCGCTTTGGGAAAGACGCCGGATCGGTACGTCGCCTAGAACACGCGTTGAACACTCAAAGCCAAGGTCCCGCCATGTCCCGGTTCCCAACTGGCGCGGCCACGCCCGCGTCCATCGTCGATGCCTTGAAAGCGGTAGCTGGTGATCCGCCAAAGGTGCGCGCGAGCTTTGCCAAGGGCCGTTGCGTTCGCGGCACCTATGCCCCGTCGGATCGGGCGGCGGAGATTACGAAATCCCCAAGTTTCACCAGACCGTCGCGCGTGCTAGCGCGCTTCTCTGTGGGTGGCGGCAATCCTCACATCGCGGATACAAACAACCTCGTGCTGCGCGGCTTCAGCTTCAGGCTTGGCGACGATCGCCATCGCTCGGATATTCTCGTGGAAAGCGCTCCGGTGCATTTTGCAAGGACGCTCGACCAGATGCAGGCGTTCCTCAAGGCGCGGATTCCGGGACCGGACGGCAAGCCGGATATGGCGAAGGTCAAGGCGTTCTCCGCCGCCAATCCCGAAACGCTGCATCAGGCAAACTACATCGCCGCGCGTCCACTGCCCGGGAGTTTTGCCGGCACGACCTATTGGGGAGTGCACTCCTTTCCCGCTTCGAATTCGAAGGGCGAGACGCGATTCATCAAGTTCATGGTCGTTCCTGTCGGCGGAGACATCACGCTGACCGAAGACGAGGCCAAAGCGAAGTCCGCCGACTTCCTGCATGATGACCTCGAAAACCGGATCGCTGCAGGCGACGTCCGGTTCAACGTCATGGCGCTGCTCGACCGTCCCGGCGATCCCACCATGGACGTGACCATTCGATGGCCGGATGAGGACAATCGCGAAGCGGTGCGGCTGGGAACGATCGTCATCACCGGTCCTGAAGCGAATGATGCGTGCGACGCGTCCATCTTCGATCCAGCAAATCTCGCCGAAGGCATCGGCCATCCGCCGGACGAGATCTTTGCGGCGCGCCACGCCGCCTACACCGTCTCACTGGCGAAGCGTCGCTGATCGGACGAGGCGCCCGGTATTATCCTTAAGTTACTTCTCGTCCGGGGCGCTGAGCGCTTCGCGACGCCACGCTCCCGGGCTGACGCCGACCACGGACGAAAAGACCCGCGTGAAGTGGCTTTGATTGGCAAAGCCGGCCGATATCGCAATCTCGGACAGCGGCAGGTCGCGAACAGTCATCAACTGCTTGGCCGCCTTCACGCGCTGGCGAAGCAGCCACTGGTGCGGCGGCAGGCCGGTGGAGATGCGAAATGCGCGTGAGAAATGACTGACCGAGAGGTCAAACTCCGCCGCGACTTGCTCCAATGAAATCTTTCCGGCGAGATCGGATTCGAGCCTTTCGCAGGCGCGCTTCTCCTGCCACGGGGCAAGACCGCCGCGGGCCGGTTCGGTGGCACGCTTCAGTCCGCCATAGGTCTGGGCGACGTGCGCGGTGAGCGCGAGCATCATGTGATCGACGAACAGCTGGTTGGTCTCGTCCGGCCGACGCAGTCCTTCCACCAGCGACGCACCGAGATGACGGACGACCGCGTCGTCATGGCCGATGCCCGGCTCGTAGGCCAGTTCACCAACGCGTGGTGCGCCGGCCTGCCTGGCGATGTCGTCGAGCGCCGAGCGCGGCAGATAGAAAAAGATGGAGTGGAACGGCTTATCGATCACGTAGCGCGGATCGCGCTTCAGGTCGTACAGATAGGTTGCGCCGCCGCGGACATCCGTCCTGATGACGCATCGTCCGCGCTCCCAGCACTCGCAGTCCGGATAATCGCGAAATTTGAGACTGACGAGATAGGCATCCTCAGAAGGCATCGAGCCGGAAAGACCTGGCACGGGATCGTCATCCCGGGTTTCGGTCACTGCGAGTTCGGCACTGCGCAACGTACGCGTGACCAGCGAGGGCGCCTCCTTCAGACGGAAGCGTCGCCCGAGCCCCTGACCGTAGGCGCCCGCCTGTCTCATATTGGTTGACCTCATCAATGGAATTGGACCATGCGAGTCATTGTCGTCCGCGAGGCCACGCTGGCATTATCGAGGATCAGTGAGCCACTGTCCACGCTCGCCCGGTGAATGCGTAGCCGTCCTGACAGCATACCGGACCAATCACGACAAAATGAATTTCAAAGCGATTTCAATTTGATTCGACCCTTGCGGCTTGGTCGCAAGAAACATTCCGCCCGACGAGGTGGCAAATCACGGCGCGATTCCAGCGTGCGTTTGTGAAAGAGCCGACAGCGCCCCCGACCGAGAGCGGGAAACGACTCGCTCAACGACCTTGTTCAACAGCGGCAAGACGATGGCGTTCGCGGCACATGATTACGACTTTTGTCGCATGAAAGCGCGCTACTGCGTCGCTTGGCCATCTCGATCAGAAGTTCGGGCGACAAATCACAAAGTGTCGCAATGGCGCGCTTGGAGCAGGATCTGGCAAAGCATGGCCGCTTTGGGAAAGACGCCGGACTTTTACGGGCCTTAGAACCCATACCGAGCCTCGAACCCAAGAACGGCGCCAGACCGAAGAGCAGAAGCGACAGTCTATCCGCTGAACCTGCAAGACTAGACTCGCTGCGCGATATCCTCGTGCAGCACTTTCCAACATCATTGGAAGCATACGAGAGGCACTGGCTCCACGCCTCATTGTCCCACGACACGGCTGCGCGCAGTGAGCGCATGGCCTTTGGAATGCGAGCATACGTCCATGAATAAGCCGATCTTGCGCGATCCACGGCAGGATAGTCCGCCAGCCGCATCTGAGGCGCGCCAGAGCAACGCGCCGATTGCCGATGGGCGTCCTGCCGATGTGGAGATGGCCCGTGTGCTCGGGACCACACCATTTCGCATGGCGTTGGATCCCTCCGGTGCCGGGATCGCCCACTGGAAACATGAACCATTGCACGACGTCGTCGAGCCCATGACCGACCACGTCATCATGGCTTACAACGGCTCGATGCAGCGCATGGAGCGGCGGTCAGGACGATCGGTTGCGATTGGAACATTTCGTCCTGGGGTCGTGATAATCATTCCGGCCGGCTCAAGCTCCCGGTGGGACATTCCGAAACCTGTTGATGTCGTTCAACTCTATCTTCCGCCCACAACGCTCGAGCGCGTTGCCCGCGAAGCCGACACCGCCACACCGAGCGAGCTCCTGGAGCGAACGGCGCATCCCGACCCCATTACATCCCGATTGCTCTTGAGCGCGGCCGATTGCCTGGAGGGCAATGGGGCCCTGGATGCGCTGTTCAGGCAGCAACTCACGAATCTTCTGGCCACCCGCCTTCTGGCTGCGCACACGGGCTCGCCAACCACGTTTCAGCCGACCATGGGTGGGCTGCCGCCGAAGCTCCTGCTCCGTGCCATCGAGCGGTTGCGCTCGGACAGCGACGCGGACGTCTCTCTTGCTGCGCTTGCATCGGACGCTGGCCTGTCGCGCTTCCATTTCTGCCGTGCCTTCAAGGAAAGCACCGGGCTTTCGCCTCACGCCTGGCTGCGCCAGTACCGGCTGGAGCAGGCAATGAACATGCTGCGCAACACTGACGAATCCGTCGTGTCGGTCGCAGCGGCGCTTGGCTACGCCTCCCAGACCGCCTTCGCGGCGGCGTTCAAGAAGCTGACCGGCGAGACTCCAAGCGATTGGCGACGACGCATGCGCTAGCAGCAATCGCTCTGCAGGTACGGCAATCGCTCTGGGGCAGTCGCAGATCAGGTTCGTTACATCATCACCGTGCCCACGCCTACAAACGGACGGAGAGAAGCGATGGCCTGGAAGGATTTCGGCAGCTCACTTGCAATTACACGGCGACGCAGAGTCGTCGCGACCGCACTTGTGTACGGACTTTCATTGACCGTTCGCTTCACCTCAGCAGCGGGCGAGGGAACGGAATCATCGGCACAAGCTGCGCAAAGCACCAGTCCAATGATTTCCGGCGCCCAGATATTCTACAAGGACTGGCCTCCAAAGCCCGCTCTGCCGATTGTTTTTCAACTCGGCTGGCCGCTGGGTTCGAGAGGCTGCCGCGCGGCATGCGAGAGCGCCATGCCAATGTCGTCACGGCTGAATTGCCCCGCACCATAAGGGGCGACCATCTTCGTTTCACGTCTTCGCGTCGTCATCGATCGCAACAAGCTTTGGCGCCAATGGCAAGCGGCGACGACGCGCGCGCACGTCTAGGAAAACCCAACCACAGAAGAAGATCATATGAGACTTGTCATCATCGGCGCCGGCTTCGCCGGCATGTATGCTGCACTTTCCGCTGCCCGTCTGCGCGACATCCAGGGCGTTTCGCCCGAGGATTTGGAGATCGCGCTGGTTTCACCGGAGCCGACGCTGGTGGTTCGCCCGCGGCTCTACGAACCGAAGCCGGAGACCCTGACGGCACCTCTCCTGGATGTCCTCAACGCGATCGATGTTGTTTATGTGCAGGGCAGCGCCGAGACGGTCGACACCAAGTCTCGCACCGTGCAAATCGTCACGGCCAAGGGCGCACGAAAGACGCTCCCCTACGATCGCCTGGTCATGGCCACCGGCAGCCGGCTGTTCCGTCCGAATGTTCCTGGCCTCGCCGAGCACGGGTTCAGCGTCGATCAGCTCGAGGACGCGATCGCCCTCGACCGGCACCTGCGTGGTCTCGCGGATCGGCCGGCATCGAAGGCCCGCGACACGGTCGTCGTTGCCGGCGGCGGCTTCACCGGCATCGAGGCGGCCACAGAGATCCCCACACGACTTCGTGCGATCCTTGGCGAGGAGGCCACGCCGCGCGTCATCATCGTCGATCGAAACAATGCGATCGCCCCGGATATGGGCGCGGGTCCCCGCCCCGTCATCGAGGACGCACTGCGCAAGTGCGGCGTGGAGACCCGGCTCGGCGCCGGCGTCGCCTCGCTCGACAAATCCGGCGTCACGCTTTCCGATGGAGAACACATCGAAACCGCGACCGTGATCTGGGCGGCCGGCATTCGCGCCGCTCCGTTGACCGCGCAAATCCCCGCCGAACGCGATAATTTCGGCCGACTGCTTGTCGACCGCGATCTGCGCGTGCCGTCGGTGGCTGGCGTCTTTGCCACCGGCGATGCCGCGAGAGCTGCATGCGACGATGTCGGCAACTACGCGCTGATGTCGTGCCAGCACGCGACGCGGATGGGCGCCTTTGCCGGCCACAATGCCGCCGCCGAGCTCCTGGGAGTCCCGACCAAGCCATATCACCAGAAGGCCTACGTCACCTGCCTCGACCTCGGCGAAGCCGGTGCCCTCTTCACGCGCGGCTGGGAACGCAAAGTCGAAATGGTCGGCGAGCAAGCAAAGAAGACCAAGCAGGATATCAACACCGTCTGGATCTATCCGCCGCGAGCTGAGCGTGCCGCTGCGCTGGCGTCGGCCGATCCTGAGCGGGTGACTGACCTCTGAACACCTCACCAGCATTGACCGCGATTTCCACGCGGGAAGCACGCCCGCCCAGGATCGAGCGTCAAGATTGAACGCAGGAGTTTTCGAAGATGAACCAGATGATCCGCAACACTCAGCAGGAGACGAACATGAGCTTAGACACGACCGCACACTCCGTTCGATCGGGGCCAGAAGAGTTGGTATCGTCGCGCTACGCGCTGAAGGTCGGCGAGATTGACGTGCTGGTGGTCAGCGATGGAGTACTACCGCTGCCCACCAAAATGTTAGGACACAACGCCGACCCGGCCATCCGGGCGGCCTGGCTGAATGACATGTTCCTGCCGCCGGACGCTTTCGACTGGGCGCTGAACGCGGTCGTGGTGCGTAGCGGCGGTCGGACCATCCTCATCGACGCCGGACTAGGGGGCGACCCGGACTTGCACTTGCCGCGGGCCGGGCAGTTGATCAAGCGACTCGACGCCGCCGGCATCGATCTTGCGTCCGTGACCGACGTAGTGCTGACCCACATGCACATGGACCACATTGGCGGGCTGCTCGTCGACGGGGTGAAGGACCGGCTGCGTCGGGACCTGCTGATCCACGTGGCGGCCGCCGAGGTCAAATTCTGGGAGTCGCCCGATTTCTCCCACACCGCCATGCCGCCGGGGTTCCCGGACGCGCTTCGGTCGGCTGCCAAGCGGTTCACAAAAGAATACCACAACCAGCTGCGGCAGTTCGATGAGGAGCACGAGGTGGCGCCGGGCGTCGTCGTCCGTCGCACCGGCGGCCACACCCCCGGGCACAGCGTGGTCCGCCTGGCGTCCGGCGGCGACGCGCTGACGTTCGCCGGCGACGCCGTGTTTGCGGTCGGGTTCGAGCAGCCCGACTGGCACAACGGTTTCGAGCACGACCCCGAGGAGGCGGCGCGCGTTCGGGTCCGTCTTTTGCGGGAACTGGCTGAGACCGGCGAGATGCTGGTGGCCACCCACCTGCCATTCCCGTCCGTCGGTCGGGTCGCGGTGGACGGCGACGCGTTTCGTTGGGTACCGGTCTTCTGGGACTACTGACCGCTTGTTGGCTTAAATCCGAACTAGGGCGTGTGCTCACAACGTAAAGAGTTCACGCCCTAGCTCAATACGTCGCGACCACTGGCCGCCGAAACCGAAGCGATAGTCTATGCCCGCTTTGATCACATCGAACTTTTGGTCGATGTCCAACTGCTTGGCTGCCGGCGGTCTCCAGACCGACCACCTATGCGTCGATCAAGGCTTGCGCGATGTCTGCAATCAGATCGGAGGGGTGCTCGATACCGATGGACAGCCGGATCGTGGAGTCGAGCACGCCTATCCTTTGGCGGATGTCGGCCGGGACGCCCGAGTGGGTCATGGTTGCGGGATGGCTGGCAAGCGACTCGGTGCCGCCCAGGCTGACCGCTAGTTTCAGGATTTGCAGCGCATTCAGGAATTTGAATGCAGCGCTTTGGCCGCCGACAATATCGAATGAAAACGTGGAGCCTGCTCCGCTGCATTGCCTCGCGAACAGACGGCCGGCCGGGGAATCTTCTGCGTGGTGGGCAAGATAATGGACTCGCTCCACTTTGGGATGATCGCGCAGATAATCCGCCACGAGGTGCGCATTTCTGTCGGCCTTCTCCATCCGCAGGCTCAGGGTTTCGAGCGACCGGCTGATCATCCAGCAGGAATGGGGATCGAGCTGGGTGCCGATGGCGCCTCGCAACGCCCTGATGTCCTTCATCAGGGCCTTTGAGCCGAGCGCAGCACCGGCGATCAGGTCGGAATGGCCACCGACATATTTGGTCAGCGAGTACAGGGAGAGATCAGCGCCATGCTCGATCGGCCGCTGAAACAGCGGCCCGAGCAACGTATTGTCGCATGCGACGATCGGCGTGTGGCCCTGGACCTGGCCGATCAGCTCGGCGATACGGCGGATCATCGCGATATCGACCAGGCCATTGGTGGGATTTGCCGGGGTCTCGATGAAGATCATCGTCACTCGGCCGCGGCGCATGGCGTCCTCCGCCGCGTGCCTGACCGCGGCCTCGTCGAGACCATCGGCGAAGCCCACGGCGCCGATGGAGAGCTTTGCAAGCGTGTTTGCAAACAGTGTTTCGGTCCCGCCATACAGCGGTTGCGAATGCAGGATCACATCGCCGGGACGTGCAAAGGCCAGGATCGTGGTCGAGATCGCCGCCATGCCGGACGAGAACAGCGCGCAATTCTCCGTACGCTCATAGACAGCGAGCCTGTCCTCCACGATCTCGCTGTTGGGATGATTGAACCGCGAGTAGACCAAGCCCGCGCCCATCCCCTCGGGCGGTTCGCGCCGGCCCGCAACGAAATCGAAGAAGTTCTTGCCATCTTCCGCGGTCTTGAAGACGAAGGTCGAGGTCAGGAAGACCGGGGGTTTGACGGCTCCCTCCGACAATTGCGGATCGTAGCCGTAGTTCAGCATCAGCGTTTCCGGGTGCAGGGTGTGGTTGCCAATGCGGGTCTTCGACGGTTTCACCATGGCCTGCCTCGCTCCTCTTGGGGGAACATCTTACCCGGCGCCTGTCTACGGCGGTATGAAGGTCTCCTATGGCTATAACGCCAGAATGGCCAGATCGAGCCCGTCGATGCGGGCATAATTCGGCGGATGGCACAATCGAAGCCATCCGCCCTCGTCCTGATCGTCAGAACTCAGCGAGCCGTGAATCCGCCATCGATCGGAAGCGCAACGCCGGTCACGAACGACGCTTCATCCGATGCCAGCCAAAGGGCCGCATGCGCGACCTCCTCCGCTTTGCAGAGTCGTCCCATCGGGACGGACGCAAGCAGGCGCGCCTGATTGGCGGCGGCCTCGGCAGGGTCACCCGAACGCCCCGTAAATCCGGTCTTCATGGGCGTATCTGCAAGCCCGGGGCAAACGACGTTGACGCGCACATTGTCCGCGGCAAAACGTTGCGCCAACGACTTGGTCAACCCGACCACTGCGAACTTTGCCGCCGAATAGACCGGACTGAACATCGAGCCGACCAGGCCCGAGACGGATGCCGTGAAGATCAGCGATCCACCGCCCCGCTTGCGCATGTGGCCGATCACTTCGCCTGCCGCCAATGTAGCGGACGTAACGTTGAGCGCCATCGCGGTTTCATAGGCCGCCAGATCGAGATTCTCCACGCCGGCCGGGCCGGGAATTCCGGCATGAGCCCACATCACGTCGATGCCGCCGAGCAACGCGGCCGCATCGTTCACCGACCGCCGCGCCTCTTCCGGCCGCGACAGATCCGCCTGAACCGTTTCGATGGAGTGCCCAATGGCGCGCATGTCCGCGGAGAGCTGTGCCAGTGCATCGCGGTTGATATCGACGGCGACGACGTTGGCCCCTTCCCTCAGGAAGATCTCGACACCGGCACGTCCCATTCCGGATGCAGCAGCCGTTACCACCGCGAGCTTGTTCGCCAAACGCATGATCGTCTTCTCTTCTTGTTGGATTTAACGAGAGGTGCTGTGCTTGATTTCAGTTGGCATAGGCGTTCGGAAAACGCCCGGTCGTGCTGACCACCGTGGTGCGCGTTTCGAGATAGGAATCGAGCGCTTCGATACCGTTCTCCCGGCCCCAACCGCTGCTCTTGAAACCGCCATAGGGCGTCGACCAGCGAATGAAACGATAGGTGTTCACCCACACCATGCCGGCGCGAATCCGGCTGGAAACGCGATGGCCGCGTCCGATGTCCTGGGTCCAAAGGCCAGCCGTCAGTCCGTATGCCGTGTCGTTCGCGATTGCGATCGCCTGCTCCTCATCGTCGAACGGAATCAGCGCGGCCACGGGGCCAAAAATCTCCTCACGGGCGATCCGCATCTCGTTGGAGACGTTGGCGAAGACGGTTGGCTGGACGAAGTAGCCGTCTCCGTGCACGCCGCCGCTCAGCCGACCTCCGCCAGTCACCAGTTCAGCGCCGTCGGCCCGTCCGATATCGATATAGGACAGCGTCTTGGCGAGTTGCTCCTCGTGCGCCTGGGGGCCCATATGCGTGGCTTCATCCAGCGGAGGACCGACCCGCACCTGGGCCGCACAGCGCGCAAACTCTGCGACGACCTGATCGTAGATCGGCCTCTGAACCAGGACCCGCGAGCCGAGCGCACAGCTCTGTCCGCACAGCGTCCATGCTGAATTGGTGGCCGCGTTCAGTGCCTGTTCAAGATCGGCGTCGGCGAAAATGATATGGGGCGACTTGCCGCCAAGCTCGAAGGTGAAGCGCTTCATCGTGTCGGCACCGGCGCGCAGAATGACCTTCGCCGTTGCCCCCTCGCCGGTGAATGCGATCTTGTCGACACCCGGATGGGTGACGAGCCGTTCACCGGCGCCGTCCTTCCCGTAGCCGGGAACGATGTTGACCACCCCAGGCGGAAACCCGGCTTCGTCGAACAATTTTCCGAGTTCAAGCGAGGTGACCGGCGTCTGCTCTGCCGGCTTCAACACCACGGTGCAACCTGCCGCGAGTGCAGGACCGAGCTTCCATGCCGCAGCCATCAGCGGCACGTTCCATGGCGTAATCGCGCCGACCACGCCGACCGGCACGCGGGTGGTGAATGCGTGCACACTGTCGTCGAATGGAATGGTGCGGCCGGAATGCTTGTCCGCCAATGATGCCCACCAGTGATAGCCATATGTGTGGCCACCAATATCGGCACGGGACTCCCGCAGCGCGCGGCCGGAATCCGTTGTTTCCAGAACGGCAAGATCAGCGGCACGCTTCGCATAGAGGTCAGCGAACTTGCGCAGCAGCGCAGCGCGCTCGTGTCCGGGCATGCGCCCCCACGGACCGTTCAGTGCCGCCCGCGCCGCTGCGACGGCACGGTCAATATCACCGGGGCCACCGAAGGCGACGCGAGCCCAGGGGCGTCCCGTGGAAGGATCGATGCTTTCGAGAAAACCACCGTCTTCAGGCGCGACCCACGATCCGCCGATATAGAGGTGATCGTAGCGGGTGAGACGATCGGATTTCAGCACGGGATTGGTCCTCCACAGGTCAACGCAAAATCTCAGAGCATTCCTGCCATGCGGCTCGCAGCAGGCAGACGCGGCTCTCTCTTGAATCTCCGGCTCGATCGCGCCGTAAACTCACTTCACAAGGGGGCAGCCGCCGTCCTTGAGCGGACGGAATGCCGCTTCGGCCGGGATGGTCGACACGATCCGGTAGTAGTCGTAGGGCTTCTTCGATTCGCCGGGCGTCTTGACCTGGACCAGCATCATGTCGTGAAGAACGCGACCGTCCTCACGCAGCGAAGTCTTTCCGAATAGAGGGTCGTCAAACGTGCCGAGCTCGCGCATCGCTTTCACGACGGCGGCGCCATCACGCGGCGATCCCACCTTTGCGACGGCGGTCAGATAGGCCAGTGTCGCGGAATATGCTCCAGCCTGGTTCATCGACGGATAGCGGCCGTTGTTCCGGGCCGCGAAGCGCTCGCCAAAGCTCCTCGTCTTGTCGTTCAGGTCCCAATAGAACGCCGTCGTCAGTTGGAGGCCTTGTGCCGTCTTCAGACCAAGCGAGTGGATGTCCGAGATGAACAGCAGCATGCCTGCGAGCTTCTGCCCGCCCTGGATGATGCCGAATTCCGAGGCCTGTTTGATCGCCTTGATCGTATCGCCACCGGCATTGGCGAGCGCGATGATCTCGGCGCGCGATGCCTGCGCCTGAAGGAGGAAGGACGCAAAGTCGTTCGAATCGGTCGGGTGCTTGACGCTGCCGACGACCTTGCCGCCGTTCGCGCTCACGACAGCACTGGCATCGCGCTCCAGGGAATGCCCAAGGGCAAAGTCGGCGGTGACGAAGAACCACGTCTTGCCGCCGGCCTTGGTGATGGCATCGGCGGTACCGTGCGACAGCGCCCAGGTGTCGTAGGTCCAGTGCACCGAATTCGGCGTGCAGGACTTGCCCGTCAGATCCGACGTGCCCGATGCGGTGAACAGCGCGACTTTGTTCTGCTCCTGAACGAGAGGTGCGATGGCCAGCGAGATCGCGCTCGTCGGCAGATCAACGACAGCATCGACATTCTCCGTGTCAAACCACTTGCGGGCGATGCCCCGCGCCACGTCCGGCTTGTTCAGCGCATCAGCGCTGACAACCTCGATCTTGAATTTGTCGGATCCCGGCAGCTTGTTGAAATCCTCGACCGCCATCCTGGTCGCTTCGGCGGCTCCCATCCCCCCGATGTCCGAGAAGATGCCGGACATGTCCGCGAGCACGCCGAGCTTGACGCTGGTCTGGGCCAAGGCGGCCGACGCGGTCACCATGCACATCGACGCCACTGCCGATGAGAGCAAATTCCTGAATGCAGCCATGAAAGGTCCTCCCCGTGGGCTTTCGCTGACGGTGGCAGCCCCAACCCTCAACAAAATTCTTGATTGTGAATTAATAAGACACGTATATGAATTTCGAGTCAAGGCGTTTCGATCCGACCTCGGAGCCGAAGTCCCCGGGAGTTGCTGGCTCAAATTCCGGGACGAGCTTCCGGCTGAGCGGATGATGCTATGACCGTGGGGTCGCCAATCAGCGGCTGAGTGAGCGGGAGTTGTTGTTCGACGTCACGGAGCAACCAACCTTCGCGGAGAAGATGCGGGTTTCGTATGTTGGTCAGGCAGGCTGCTAACGTTCTCGAACTGCTGGAGTACTTTGCGCGCCGCAAACGACCGGCGACGCTGGCCGAAATCTCTGATGATCTGGGCTGGCCGCGTTCCAGCACCTTCAATCTTGTCGGCACGATTGTCGAAAAGGGATGGCTCTACGAGACGCGGGCGCGAAGCGGTTACTATCCAAGCCCGCGCTGGCTGACGCTGGCGCGCACCGTTGCGGACGCGGCGCCGCTTCCGGAGGTCGCTTATGCACTCGTGGCGGAAATTGCCAAGGAAACCGGAGAGACCACGGCGATCGCGGCCTTGGCGGGCACCTCTGCGATCTTCCTGCATGTCGAGGAATCCGGGCAATCGGTCCGCTACTTCGCTCAAGTCGGCGACCGGGTGCCCGTGTATGCAAGTTCGGTAGGAAGAGCCATCCTGGCGCAGCATTCTCCCGAAGAGCGGCGCGCAATCTATCGCAAGATCAAGTTCGAGCAGTTTTCCGAAACCACTCCCATGAATGCCGAAGCAGTGGAGGCTGAACTCGATATCGCCGCCAAGCGCGGGTATCATCAGAGTTCGTCGGAATACATTCCCGATCTGGCAGGCGTCGCGCTCTCCCTTCCGCTCAGTTCACGGCAGCTCTCGATCGTCGTTGCCGGACCGACATCTCGATGCCTGGAGCGAAGACCACTGACAGCGGCAACGATGCAGAGCGCACTGCGCCGCTTTGCGTCCGAGCTGGAATGCAATTGAGCGTTACGGAAGCGGCACCTCCGCGTTCAAGAGCGATTCGTGCCGCCGCACCAACTACGATGACCTGTTAGATGCCGCAACGGATGGCATACAGGTGATGGTATCGATGTTTTCTTGAAGGATCGATCGTCGTTGCGGCAAACGCTGCCGTCTGCTCAGAGCGGAGACAAGGTGCGCGCTACTTGCCCTTGCGGCGTGAGGCGCTCCTCGGCGCTTCGGTCGGCTTCGTGGTCGAGGCCGCGGCGCCAAACCGTTTGCGGTTGAACGGCACGGCGCCGGCTCCCGCGACCACCTCGACGTCTTCGAGATGCAATGGCTGGCCGCCGGCTGTCCGCAATTCTGGATACTCGATTGGACGTCCGACATGTCGGTCACGAAAAACCACTTGCGGGCCCTCCGGCTCCGCCAGCCAGTTGTCACCCCATTTCTTCAACGCAAGATAGGCCGGGAAAAAGTCGCGCCCTTTTTCGGTCAGAACATATTCGTATCGGCCGGCGTGCTCGGGCAGCGGCACACGAGCCATGACGCCTGCCTCGACAAGTCTCTTCAACCGATTGCTCAGGATATTGGGTGCCACGCCGACGTAGTACTCGAATTCGTCGAACCGCTTCACACCATAATAGGCCTCTCGCAAGATCAGGATCGTCCAGCGGTCGCCGACGATTTCCATGGCTCGCGCCATGGAACATTCCTTGTTTGCGAGACGGCTTTGCTTGACGCCGGACATGGCTCTTTTCAGCTCCGAACTCGACCCCCGTACCATATTGGGCCGAGTTCGCGTATGTCCAGTCTCAGTGTACCTTGGCTTGTTTCTCGGTGGATCAGGCCGCCTGACCTGGCTCGGTCTGCGGTTTGATGGCGATCTCAGGCTCTTGTGCGCGCCGATGTGTCACCAGTGCGCCGGCTTCGCTCAAGCGCTTCAATTCAGCCTCACTGACACCGAGTTCGCAGAACACCGCGACGTTATGCTCACCCTGAAAGGCCGGCGTCCCGATCGGCGTCAACTCTTCTTCCGAGAAGCGCCAGGGACGTCCGGGCAGGCGATAATGACCACCGCTGCGGTCGGATACGTATTGCACGGCACCCCAATAGTCGCTCCATTCCGATGCCGTGAGCTCCTTGATCGAGCGGATCTCGCCCATCGCGATCTTGGCTTCATCGAACTGGGCGTCCAAGGTTGCCATATCCGGGAAGGTCAATATCCACGACTGGATGATCTGGTGGAGCGCACCGAAATTCAGCCGGCGCGCGGCTGCATTGCAGAACCGCGGATCGTCGATGAGATCAGCTCGGCGCATCGCACGCAACCACGACGGAAAGGTCCGGCTGCCGACAATACTGGTCGCGACCGTGAAGTGCTCGCCTTGCGGCCCGGTAAAGAACGAGCAGTCGGTGGCGCCAAGCACGGCGGGTTCGGCTCCGATATCGTCATCGGCGAGATCGACATGCGCGCGTTCGTTGACCGCAAGCAGCGTCGCGGCCATCGCGACATCGATGTACTGGCCGCGCCCGGACTTCTGGCGGCTGTTGAGCGCTGCCAGGATGGCGATCACTGCCTGCAATCCAGCATAGACATCCGCGTGCGACAGGCTGTCGGTGCGCGGTTCCGTCAGCGCGCTGCCATAATGACGAACGCTGTTTTCGGTGAAACCCGCCTCGGCCTGCACCGTCGGCGCGTATGCCATCCGACTTCGCCACGGTCCTCCCTGGCCATAGCCGGTGATCGAGGCATAGATCAATCGCGGATTTCGTTTTGAGAGAGTCTCATAGTCGAGACCGAAGAAACCCAGCGTGCCCGCACGGAAATTCTCGACGATGACATCGGCTGTGTCGCAAAGTTTCAACGCCAGCTCATAGGCGCCGGGCACATTGAGATTGATGCTGACATTGCGCTTGCCGGCATTCTGCTGTGCGTAGTAGCCCGACATGCCGTCGGTCGACGGAAATGCGAAGCGCGAGACATCAGGGCTTGGCGGCTCGATCTTGATGACCTCGGCGCCAAGATCCTGCAACGTCCGTGCGCATAACGGGCCGGCGAGCACACGGGAAAAATCGACAACACGGATTCCGCTCAAGGGGCCGCTCATGTCAGCGCCCCGCGAATTTTGCGAGACCCGGGCCATTCTTGCGGAATGACGCGAGACCGGTCTTCAGATCTTCCGAGGCCCAAATCGGCGCCTGCACTCTTGCCATCGCCTCATCGGCGGCAGCGACGCCTTCATTGACCGCGATATAGGCGAGCTGCTTCGTGGCCGCATGCGCCACGGTCGGGCCCTGCGCAAATTCTTCCGCAAGCGTCATCGTGGTCTGTTCCAGCGACTCTTCCGGCACGGTGAGATTGATCAGGCCCCATTTCTCCAGCGTCGGCGCGTCGTAGCGTCGGGCCAGCATCGACATCTCCTTGGCGCGCTGAGCACCGATGCGCTGTACCTGGCGCTGGATTCCGCCGAGCAGAGGATGAAGCCCAAGCGTGGCCTCGACCGATCCAATCTTTGCCGAGGAAGCGGCGATAATATAGTCGCAGGAAAGCGCAAGCTCGAGTCCGCCACCAAGGCAGACGCCGTGAACGCTGGCGATCAGCGGAATAGGCAACAACTCCATGAAACGCAGGAATTCGACGCCGTTCAGCCGCCTGTTTTCGCTGGCCTGATCAACGGCACCTGCGGCGACCCGCTTATCAAAGATATCCAGATCCGCGCCGGCGGAGAAATGGCGTAGTCCGCTGCGGATCACAATAGCCCGGCTACCGGCCTTCTGAGCCGCCTCCACCTGCTCGACAAGCGCATTGATGAGCTTTGGGCCGAGCAGGTTGTACGGCCGATAAACCATGGTCAATACGGAGATATTGCCGCGCTCTTCGCGCGTCACGAGCACGTCCTCGGACAAACTTGCCTCCTGTGTGTCGGCGCTGCTTTCGAAACGGCCGCATTCTCGTTTCGCAGGACACTACATCATGACTTGCATTTTGCAAGTCACGAGTCGTTGTCCGAATGACGGGGCGTCCCCCACCTCCACTTGCGGCGTGACTGCGCGCAATTAAGTTCTCTTGTGGCCGCACGGCTGGACGCGGATCGCGCTGAGGTACCAGCGGTTGAGCGATTAGGATATTGCGGAGGCCCGCCGAATCTCGCAGGACCGAAGCCGCGAGGCCCGCATGAAATACGCAGAAGATCGCCCCTATGCCGACCCGGAGAAAGCCGCTCGCCGGCTCATGGAACTGGCCCAGGCTGTTGAGCCCGTTCAGGACGGCCGCATCCATATCGAGAAAATCAATTACCCGATGCTCTCCCAGGACAAGGCCAAGCCGGCCGAATACAGCGCGGGCCCCAAATTCGCGATCGAGCGGGGCTGGCTCCGGCTGCATGAGAGCGGCACCTACGTGAAGATCACGCCGGAGGCGGGCGGTGTACCGGTCGTTGACATTCAACGAACGTAGTTTTCGCAATCTTTCGAACCGGCCCCGGAGACTCGCGTGACCCTTGGGCCGGAGGTAGGTATTTAGCCGATGAAGAGACTTCTGATCGTAGCCGTTGTAGCCTTTTTGCCGACGACGTCGGCCATCGCATCCTTTCAAGAGCAAGAGAAATGCCTTGAAGGATGCATTAGTAGTTGGAATATGTGCGTTATGGAGTGCGGCGGAGACAGCAAGGGACACGGATCACCAAGCGCGCACAATAGGATCGAAGCTTGTGTGGCCTCGAGGCGTTGCCGCCCAAACTACGATGCTTGCGTTGCGAACTGTTCGCGAAAGCGCAACTAGGAGACGGTCCCTCCACCCCGCAAACCGCGGCCATTCTCATTATTTCCATGATCGCGTTGCGGCTCGGGGTCTCGTCACATCGCCTATCGAAGGCCGGCTGCGTGCATCAATGGGCGTGCGTCGCTCAGGGACGGACGCGGATGATCGTCTTCCCCTTTCGTCGCTCGGTCGGGTTCAAGGCGGCGACGGCATCGTCGAGGGTCGAGACGTTGCCGATGTTCGTCCGCAGTCGTCCGTCCCGCACCCGCAGGACGATTTCACTCAGTTGGGCACGATCGGACTCGACGACGAAGTCGACCGCGAGGCCGTCGGCGGGCCGTGCCTCGGCCGGCCCGACGATGGACACCAGCGTTCCTCCGGCTCGAATCAGGCCTGCGGACCGCTTCCCGATGTCGCCGCCGATGACATCGAACACCAGATCGACTCCGCCGACGTCTTCCAGGACGTCGTTGTCGAGGTCGACGAACTCTTTCGCGTCGAAGTCGAGCACCGTCTGACGGTCGGCGGCGCGTCCGGTGCCGATGACGTAGGCGCCGGCCTCTCGTGCAAGTTGCGTCACCATCGACCCGACTGCGCCGGCCGCACCGTGCACGAGGATGCTCTGCCCCGCCTGAAGGCGGCCGTGGTCGAACAGTCCCTGCCACGCAGTTAGGCCCGAGATCGGCAGGCTCGCGCCTACCGCGAAGTCGACGTCGCCCGGCAGCGGCGCGAGGTTGCGTGCCTCGATCGCCACATACTCGGCCAGCGTGCCGTCGCGATACCAGTCCGCGAGGCCGAACACCCGCTGTCCCACCGACAGCCCCCTCGTACCATATCCGAGAGCGGTGACCACTCCGGCCAGCTCGTGCCCAGGGATGGATGGTGTTCGGTCACGATCGGCGCGATCGGTCCAGGTCGAGGGCCACGCGAGCTCAGTCGGGACGAATCCCGACGCATGAACCTGAACGACGACGTCGTTTATCGCTGCCTGCGGCTCGGGCCGCTCCACCAGCTTCATCCCAGCGGGTCCCGCAGCCTGGTCCGTTACGACGATTGCCTTCATGGGAATTATCTCCTCGGTCATTTGTCTCTTTGGTGGAAATGTTGCGGGGAGCGTGGACGCGCCGGCTATCGGCAAAATGCCAGCCGTTGTCGAAGTCCTGTCTCCGTGTCTGCGATCTGCGCTGTCTGCATTGACCGGGGCTCCCACTAAGCCTGATGGATCGGGATCGCTCCGGTCGCCAGTGTTAGCGAATAGATGCGTTGCGCCTGCTCATAAAACAGTACCAAGATTAGTGTTTTTGGCTGCACCACTGCGCGATGGCTGCCCTCCCCATCCAACTCAATCGTGCCAGAAGGGCTCCGGCGGCTGCCCAGATTTCGGGGCCAAAACGGACCTCGCACAACGGAGACAGCGCCTTCGCATTTCCCGCCCCAGATAGCTGCATAGAGAGGATGAAGTGCCTTCTCTGCGAGGACAGCGGTTGGGTTTGTGAGAACCACCAGGACCGGCCGTGGGAAGGTGAGCACGCTTGCGGTTGCGAAGGCGCCGGAGCGCCTGCCCCGCCCGCAACGTTCCGAAGGAAGGGGATGCCCCTCGCCTCGCGGGCTCGGGTGGCCGCGATTACGCTTCGGCTTGGACTCAAGCAGCGGCCAGAGGAAATCGTCATCAACGAGGACCGGCACGCGATATGCCGAGAAGACCTACGGCAACCACGTCATAGCCGTGCGCTGGCTGCGACCTGCTTACCGCGTCATGAACCTTTCGCCGCATCGGGGTTAGGGGAGCCACCACTCCGCTTTGGCTAGAACGTTCCCTAAACAAAAATCAAAAAGGGTCGCACGAATGCGACCCTTTTTTCGTGCAGGGAACAGTCGCATGACATGCCTCTAATCCATCATCGCCATCCAGAAATTCCACTGGTCTATCAGCATGTTGCTAGATGGTGGGGGAGGCAGGACTCGAACCTGCGAAGCCATGAGGCGGCTGATTTACAGTCAGCTCCCTTTGCCACTCGGGACACTCCCCCGTCCCAACAGCGTCGGACGCCACCCGCCCGAAGTGGCGGCGGACAGGTCAGTCGGTGACGCTGGTGACCGCGGGACCCGTCGGGGTGCGCGGCCGGCGCGTTTATGTGCGAAGGGAGGTGGCAAAGTCAACCAAGGGAAGCCGTTAATCGGCATCCTTTTGCCGGCAAAATTGCCATTGTCCGGAACCCGTGAGACAAGGCCCGTGATGAGCGATCGTGACCGCAAGCCCCCATTCCGCCGCGGCGGGGCTAAACCGTTCGAAAAAGGGCGAAAATCGGCCGGGCGGCCGGTTTGGCGCAGCCGCGATTCGGATGCCGACGGCCCGGTGATTCTCTACGGCTGGCATACGGTTTCGCTGGCGCTGGCCAATCCGGAGCGCCGGATCCGCAAGCTGTTCGTAACCGAGAATGCGGCCCGACGGCTCGCCGAAGAAGGCATCGACACCCGCGTGCCCCCGGAGCTCGTCCGCCCCAGCACGATCGACCAGCGTCTGGGACCGGATGCCGTGCATCAGGGGCTGCTGGTGGAGGCCGATCCCCTGCCCTCGCCTGATATCGATACGCTCGAGCCCGAGGGCATCGTGCTGGTGCTCGACCAGATCACCGATCCGCACAATGTCGGCGCCATCCTGCGCTCGGCCGCGGCCTTCGCGGTGAAGGCGATCGTCACCACCGCCCGCCACAGCCCCGAGGCGACCGGCGTGCTCGCGAAATCGGCCTCCGGCGCGCTGGAACTGGTGCCGCTCATCACCGTGCAGAATCTCGCCCGCACGCTGACCGCCTTGAACGAGCGCGGCTTCCTGACCGTCGGCCTCGACAGTCAGGGGAGCGAGGATCTCAGTCAGGCCGCGCTACGGCAGCCGCTCGCGCTGGTGCTCGGCGCCGAAGGCAAGGGATTAAGACAACTGACGCGGGAGACCTGCAGCGTGGTGGCGCGGCTCGACATGCCCGGCGAGATCAAGAGCCTCAACGTCTCGAACGCCGCAGTGCTCGCGCTCTATATCGGCGCAAGCCGGCTCGGCCTGATGTAGAGCGTTTTCGAGCGAAGGAGCTCGACGCGAATGAAAGCGCCCGCTCGCGCGATGCGAACGGGCACCAATCCCAGGAAGCGCCTGTCAGGTCAGTAGTAGCGGCGCAGCACGCGCTGGCCGTGATAATATTGCGAGTGGCCGTAGCGATAGTGCGAACGATAGTAGCGCGGACGCAACGGACGATAGTACGAGACCCCACCCTCGCGATAGGTCGGGACCGGCGCCCAGTTGCCCGGGCCGGTATAGGTCGGCCCCTGGTTGACATAGTAGTATTGCTGCTCTGGATCCGGGAGCCGCTGGGTGACCCAGCCGTAGCCAGGGCCACAGCCGCCGCAGCCAGAGGTGTAGTTGTAGCTGACGACCGGCGCGGAATAGACCGGCGCGGCGTAGACCGGCGGCGCGCAGGGGCTGGCATAATAACCATAAGAGCCGCACGGCGAGCACGAGCCGTACTCGCACGCCATTGCGGGTGCCGCAGCCATGACCGCGACTGCCGCGACCATTCCTGAAATTATGTGACGCATTACTCTACTCTCTCCTGTTGGTGTGTTCTTGTTGGCTCATCTCTTTGTTTGAGCATGGTCTCCGCGCAAACGCTTTGCGTTTGTCGCGAGGGAAAACCGGTTTCCACTTTTCCGGACCATGCTCTAGCGCGGAATTCTCGGCGGCCGGCGGTGATGGTCGCGCGGGAGCTGGTCATACTGCGGCGCGTAGATGATGGGCGGCGCATCGACGGGCGGGCCTGACTGCGCCGGCAGCGGCATCGACTGCGCGGACCAGGATTGGTGATAGCTTTCGGCCGGCTTGGGCAGACGCCGGTTCGAGGGCGGCTCGATCTCCAGGCGCCCATAGCCCGGCATGTGGCCGAGGCTCGGATAATAATGGCCGACATTGGGCTCGGAATCGATGTAGCGGCCGCCATAGATGGTCGGCTGCACGTGGACGTTCTTGCCGAGGCCCCACTCACCTTCGATCACGGCATAGGAGGCGTCGATGCCGTTGATGATGATCGGCACGCCACGGCGATAGGGAACGACGATATCGAAGCCGCCGCCGGAGCCGCCGCCGGCAAAGGCCGTCGACGTCATCGCCAAAAGAATCCCCGCTGTAATGCCAACGCGCATTGGTTGCTTTCCTGTCTCGTTCAGCAACCTAATCGAATGCGCGCAGCCAAAGGTTAAGGCGGCAGGCCAAACTGCCGGTAAGCCTAACGCGTGAGCATGTCGGCTCGCTCAATTGCGGCCGATCGCGATCAGGATTTGTTAACGCCGTATGCGCGGCCGCTTACGCCAGCAGCGTCTCGATGAAGGTGTTCACACCGATCGCGATGGTCACGAGCCCGACCGCGCCTTGCAGCCCGCGGTTGGCCCAGGTGAGCCAGCGCGCGGATGCCGCGATCGGCACCGCAATCACGGTGGACAGCGCGCCCATGCCTACCATCGAGCCAATCCCGAACAGGGCAACATAGCCCAGTCCGACGATCGGGCTCGAGGCCTGCGACACCGCAAGCACCAGCAATGCTGCAGAACCGGCCATGCCGTGCATCAAGCCGACCAGCAGCGTGCGCCAGCGAAAGCCGTGCGCGTGGACATGTGTAGCGGCATGATGCGGCTTCGTCTCGCCGGCATGGCTGTGGGCGTGGAAATGCACCGTTCCGTCGCCGTGGCCATGGCGGTGGAAATGGACGCGGTCGCGCCACAGACGCCACAGCACATGGGCACCGAGCCCGATCAGCATGATGCCGACGGCGCCCTCGATCGGCCGGGCCACCGTCTCGGGGATCGCGTGTCCGAGCAGGATGGCGGCGCCCGCGAAGCAGAACAGCGTCAGCGTATGGCCGAGCCCCCAGGTAAGCCCGTGCCTGACGATGTCGCCGACATGGGTCCGGCGCGCGGCGATGCTGGAGACGGCAGCGATATGGTCGGGCTCGAGCGCATGCTGCATGCCCAATAGAAAACCAAGTCCCAGGATTCCAAACATGCGCGCCGCCCGCTCCAATACCCCATTTGACACGAAGTCACGGCCCTTGTCAGGCACTGCTTCAACAAAGGGCGGCGTATCAACGTCCGCGAGTACCAACCTTCCTATGCGCTTGCTGCGATCACCTGGGTTTGAAGTCGCGTGAACAGGATCAGTGGAACAGGCCGGCCGCGCGGCCGCTTGGTGTCGGTTGCGACTTCAAGGAGAATCTCACATGAGACCACTCGCTATCGCCGGCACCGCCGCGCTGCTCGCTTCCGCCCTGGCCGCTCCCGCCGGGGCGCAACAGGTGATCTACAATCCCGGCTATTGCGCTCAGTTCTATCCGAACGCCAATTGCCAGAACCAAGGACCGGGAAATCCCTATACCGGCAGCTACCAGCAGCGTCGCGCCGCCGCCTATCAGTACAACAATGGCTGGAACAATGGCTGGAACAACAGCTACGCTCGCTGGGACGATCGCAGCGGCTTCTGGCCGGGCAACGTCGCCGCCGGGGTTGTCGGAGGCGCCGTCGGCACGGCGGCCGTGGTCGCCACGGCGCCATTTGCCGGCTTCGATAACGGCTACCGGGGCGGCTACTACACCCAGAGCTACGCCGAGCGTAACGGCCTCGTCTGCACGCCCGGCACCTGGTTCCGCGGCGAGGATGGCCGCCGCCACCCCTGCCAGTAACCCGATCGACCAGTTGGGGAAAAGGCGGCTGCCCGGCCGCCTTTTTCCTGCACAGGTCTCGCCTGGCTGCCCTCAGGTTCTGGCCCTGCGCCGTCAAGTCTGATATGCGAGCGGCCGAAATTGCCGGCTTAGCTCAGCGGTAGAGCAGCGGTTTTGTAAACCGAAGGTCGGGGGTTCAATCCCCTCAGCCGGCACCATCCGCTTCATCAAAGCGCCGTGTTTTGCGCCAAGATCGTTTCAAGCCATTTCCATTGTCGAGGCGGACCGCGCGCGTATTTCAGCCGAACAGGATTTTAAGAATGACTTATTTCATCTACGCCCGCGACGGCACGGGGCAGATCATCCTAAGGCGCGAGAGTGAGGATGCCGCGCTGAAGAAAGCGCACGAACTCAAGGAGATGGGCTGGTTCGACGTCGAGATTCGACAGGACAAGAAGCCTGCCGCTGCCTGATGAACCTTTGCGGTTCGGGCCGGACATACGTTCGAGGTGCCACATGTCCGACACACAGCACTACCGGTTTCAATCCGAGCAAGCGAAGCGGCTGGCCTATCAGGTCATTGATGCAGACGTTCGCGAAAAACTGCTCGAAATGGCCGATGAATATGACCGCTACGCCGACCTGATCGAAGCAAAGGCCTCCGAACGGCTGGCCGAGACGACCGCAACACCACTTCCCGCGAGCTAGAGCGTTTTCGAGCGAAGTGGACACCGGTTCGCGTGAAGAAAACGCGTCAAAACAAGAATCTAGAGCTTCGGTTCTGATTCCATCAGAACCGAAAATGCTCTAGACGCCGGTCACGAAGCCGTAAGCGGGCCACAAACATTTGATGCGTGATGAAGCGGCCCCCTGCCCGCTCTGGCGGCGTCGCCGTGGACCGGGTACATCATCCGCACAATGGCGCATCACGAAACGGCTTATCGGCCCGATATCGACGGGCTGAGGGCAATCTCCATTCTGCTGGTCGTCGCTTATCATGCACAGCCTTGGCTGGTGCCGGGCGGCTTCATCGGCGTTGACGTCTTCTTCGTCATCTCCGGCTTCCTGATCACGCGGATCATCCTGACGAAGGTTGATGTCGGCACCTTCTCTTTCGCCGATTTCTATGCGCGGCGCGTTCGCCGCATCTTTCCAGCCCTCGTCGTCGTGCTTACCGCGACCTATCTGGTTGGATGGTTCGCGCTGCTGCCCGATCAATTCGTGCTGCTCGGCGAGAACATTGCCGCCGGCGTCGCCTTTGCGGCCAATCTGTTCCAGCTCAGGCAAACCGGGTATTTCGCGCCTGCCGCCGCGGACAATCCGCTGCTGCATCTCTGGTCGCTGGGCGTCGAAGAGCAGTTCTATATCTTCTGGCCGCCGGTGATCCTTCTTCTCTCCGCGACCGCAATCCGCGGCCGATGGATCGCGCTCATCGCGCTGGTCTCGTTTGCGTTCAGCCTGAGCATCTTCTTCGGCTACGAGACCGTCGCGTTCTACTCACCGCTCACGCGCGCCTGGGAGTTGCTCGCGGGCGGACTTCTTGCCCACCTGGTCGTACGGAAGAGCGTTAGCTGGGACAAGCGGATCGGCGAGTATCTTGCCCTGGTGGGCCTTGCCGCGATCCTTGGTCCGGCGCTGCTGTTAGATCGCACCAGCGCGTTCCCGGGCCTCTACGCCCTGCTGCCGGTGTTCGGCGCGGTATTGCTGATCGCCACGCCGAATTCGGCCGTGAACAAGATGCTGCTGTCGAACCGACCAATGGTATGGATCGGCCTGATCAGCTATCCGCTTTATCTCTGGCATTGGCCGGTCCTGTCCTATCTCGGCATTCTGCGCAACGGCGTGCCGAACGTCATGGAGATCTGGGCGGCGGTCGCCGTCTCCGTGATTCTTTCCTGGCTGACATTCCGCTTTGTCGAAATTCCGCTTCGCCACTACGACCGGGCAGTCAAGAGACTAGCGCTCGGTCTCGCCCTGGTGGGCATTGCCGGTCTCGTGACCATCGCCGCGGCCGGATTCGATTTTCGTTTTCCTGTGGAGGTGCAGGCGATCGCGCGGACCCAGGCCAAGGACAATGCGGGATTTAGCGATAAGTGTTTCCTCGAAACGCCGGGCGCTGAATTCAACGCTGACTGCATCGAGCAAGGACCGCAGCCGCTCGTATTCTTGTGGGGCGATTCCACCGCGGCCGCGCTCTATCCGGGCTTGAAGGAAGCAGAGGCCGCGAGCGGATCGTTCCGGCTGGCGAGGTTCAGCGCACCGGGCTGCGCGCCGATCCTGGATTCGGGCGCGAATGCGCGCTGCGACGAGGTTCATCGCATCGCGTTCGGCCTTCTTCAGTCCGCGCATCCGGATATCGTGCTGCTACATGCCATGTGGGGCACGAACAACGATCTCGACAAGTTGCGCGAGACGATCGCACGGCTGCGCGCCAGCAAGGTCCGGCGCATCGTGATCCTGGGTCCACTGCCGGTCTGGAAGCGAACGCTTCCCCATACGCTCGTCAATCACTACCGGGCTTGGCACGAGATTCCGGAGAGGATCGCGGTGGGTGTATCGGGCTTGGACAATGATCAGCGGATGGAGGCTTTCAGCAAAGCCGAAGGAATCGAGTACATCTCGGCCTGGCATACGCTGTGCAATGCTGCGGGCTGTCTGACCGGAATCGGGACCGACGCCAACCAAGTCCTGATAACCGATATCGTGCACCTCTCCGACGCCGGCTCGAAGTTTCTGATCAGAGCGATCGGCAAGGAATTGCTGCCGTTTCCACCGCGCCCGTGAGGACAGCGGCTTCGGCCTGTTATGGTAAACGATCTCTTCCGATTGACGCGGTGTTACTCTTTTGTCACCTCGGTGGAAATTGGGACTGCCATAACGTGGGATGCTTGATTCCGGAGGCAACCTTTGCTGCAGTCGAATGAGGCCGAGGTGTGCCATGAAATGGATGAAAGAACGCGATCTCCTGATCGCTCAGACAATGGCGTTCGTGCAATCGGTGACCGGCAAGAAGCCCGACGCCGAGTTGTTGTCGCCGGCCACCGAAACGACCGTCCGCGCGACCATAACCACCGCCGTGGTTAACGTCGAAGCCGTGCTCGCCGAGCCGACAGCGATCCCGGTCGCCGTCCCGCCCAAGCCCGCTCAGACGATGCCCGCTCGGACAATGCACCCTGAGGCAAGGCCATCTCAGGCGAAGCCGCCTCAGATCGCGGGTCTCGACCTCCCCGCCGATTTCCAGTCCGAAATCCGTGCCCGGGTGGCAAGCTTCCGCGCGCACCAGGAGCGGTTCACCCGCGAGCGCGAGGAATATTGCCGTGCCACCATGGCCAAGGTCCGCGCCACCCTCGGCGAGGGCACCTAGCCGCCCCGCTCCACCGAATAGAGTAGTCCCCCGACTGTCCCGCTAGCGTCTTGACGGTCAGAGCCAGGCCCATACCAGCAGCATATTGGCCACGGAGGCGACCAACAGCGCCACAGTGAGCGTGACATGCACGCGTTCGCTGGATGTGTGCAGAACCGTTGTCATGGCCTGGACCATCCGGCGATTCTAGCACCGGAGTCTTGCGGATTCTTTTTTGCGGGATTCACCACTTATTAGGGACTCAAGATGGGGTGACGGACGCCCTCACCTGGGCGTGAAACAAGACGGTTGGCGACGCTGAAACTCGGGGGGCGGGGTCGGCGTTGACTGCCTTTGCGGAGCCGCGAATAAGAATGCCCTACGCGCTGTTTTCCAACGACGCCAAGCTGAGCAAGGCCTATCCGACTGAGGCGGATGTCTGGAAGGTCGCCCGGAAGAGCGGCCTGGTCGTGGACGTGGCGACGGAGGATGACAAGGCCGCCCCGCGGCCGGTCCTGGACAATGATTACGAGATCAGGCCCTGCCAGGCGGAGCCGAACGAAGACCCCGCCAAGAACAAGGCCGATGCCGAACGCGAGGCGCGGATCGAGCCACAGCTCTCGCCGCCCGAGCCGCCGCAGGAAGAACCCTTACGGCGTCGCGCTCACCAGTGAGGCCTGCTCCGAGGCCAGCGTCACGCACGCCTTGCGCCGGTGCAATCCCCTGATCGCGCCGGTGACCTTGAGCACCTTGCCAACCCCGCAGGCCGGATCCTGAACAAAGGCGACTTCGTAGGGCGCGAGAATCAGCGGCTCGGATTTCAGCACGGTCTGGGCACGGCATGGCGATATCGCCGCAGAGAAAATCAACCCTAACGCAAAAGCACGCATGTTCGTATGTCCACCTGGCCCGGCGGCCGGCATAATAAACCATCGAGGGTGAAAGTTCCGTGCACTGCAAAAATTATTTTTCGCGGTGCCGGTAGCCCTGCAGCAAAAGGGCCGGCGGGGAAGCCGGCCCTCGCCCCCGCGGAAACCCGCGATCAGTATTTGGAAGCGACCGGCCCGCCCCAGCCGAAGCGGTAGTTCACGCCGACCTTGACCGTATGCTCGTCGTCCCGGAAGCGGGAGCCGACGATCTCGGCCGGACCGGAGGTGAAGGTCGTGTGGCCGAAATTGTAATACTGGTACTCGGCCTTGGCCGACCAGTTCGGCGCAAACATGTATTCGAGACCGGCGCCCACGGTGTAGCCATTCTTGCGGTTACCGTCGGTCGTGAAGGGCTGCGGCACGCCGGCGAAGGCGACGCCGATGTTGCTGTTCTCACGCCAGGCATAACCGCCCTTGGCGTAGAGCACCGCCGGGCCCCAGGTGTAGCCGATCCGGCCGGTCACTGAGCCGAGCTGGTCGGTGTTGCCCGTTACCACCGTTCCAGCGGGGAACACGAAGCCATTATTGCTGGCGCCCGTCAGCCAGCTGTATTGCGCCTCGACGCCCGCCACCCAGTTCGGCGCGAACTGATAGTCAAAACCGCCCTGCACGCCGCCCAGGAAGCGCGCGTCGCTGCCCAGCAGATTGTTGCCGTCGGTGAAGCCGCCGCCGATATGTCCGCCGATATAGAAACCGGTCCAATTGTAAACCAACGCCGGCGCCGTATAGGCCGGCGGTGCCTTGGTATAGGGCCGTGCCGGCATATCAGCCGCAAAAGCCGGGCCGGCGAATGCGGCCAGGGCGACTGCGCCAAGCAAACACTTCTTCATGGTAGTTCCCCATTTACTCACGTCGCGACATCAATCCAAACAACGTGACTTCAATTAGGTTGCTTTGGGGCACCGCCAGAGCATCACGTGTTCGTCACCGTGACAGCGCCGCAACATCACCCGTTGGTTCCATTGCATGGAAGAATTTTCCTCCGGTTAATCCGGAGCCGGCCACCAGAACGGATGTCGAATCTGACTAAGCCGAGGTTCAACCCTCGCCGAAAAGTGATCCGATCCCGGTAACCCTCCGGCCACCGAACCGGCGCTACCGCGACATGTTCTCCAGCTCTAGAAATGGCGCGTAGGTCGCGCCGGCGCAAGGCTCGGCGGCATTTTCCATCATACGGTCGAGCCGACCATCGACGTACACGATCGCGCGCTCCCGCGTCGGCCGATAGGCGCCGTCCGAGTCGCGGGCGCTGAAACGCAGGCAGGTGATGTAGCGCAGCCGCCCGCCCACCGTCCGCTGCACCGGCTCGGCCATGGCTGCGTCCCGCACGCCGGTGGGATCATTGAGATAGGTGTGCATGAACGCCACGGTCTCGACGCGGTAATTCTTCGGATACGGCTGGTCGGCGACACCGCGGTCATCGGTGAAACTGATCGACCTGTTGTCGTCGCTGCTCAATGCGGAGCAGGCCGCGAGCGCGATCGGCAACAGCAGGATCGCCGTAAGTCTTGCTTTCTTCCCCAAGTTCCTTTCGCCCCAAAGTCGACTGCATCGGTCCCGGCGGTTTCTTAGACTGGCTAGCGGCGAAAGGGAATTCGGATCTCGGCGTCGGCTCAATGCACCATCCCACGGCCATTGGGGATGCAATGGCCGTGGGTGGGCCTGATATCCGCCGGCGCGGTGGGGCAATGTGGATCAAAACCGCGGCGGACGGACCAGTCGTGAAAGCCAGGGTTCAGCCGCGCTTGGCGGGCCGCACGATGTGCTTGACCGCGACCTTCGGCGTGACATGCGTCTTGATCACACCGATGTGCTTGTGGTGGCCATGATGGCGGACGTAGCGCTGGTGCTTATGATGGTGGCGCACCATCTTGGCATTGGCATTCAGCGCCTTGGGCTTCGCCAGCTCGGACTTGATCACCGGCGCGTGGGTCGTCTTGCCATAGTTGCCGGCAAACGCGGGCGCGGCCATCACGGAAACCGCAAGCAGCGCCGCGGAAATGGTCTTGAGCATGGTTGTCTCCTCTTCCAGGGATCGCTGAGACCTCCGGTCGGATGGCCGGGCTCGCCGATCAGTGACGATGACCTTAGGTCGGCGGCGCTGAACCCACGCTGAAACGCGCGGACGGAATTCGTTCATCTCCATGACATCCTGTTCATGTCCGTGACTGCGTCACGTCTGCGAGGCGTGAGTTTCAAAATGGCGTGCCGAATCGGGAATGTTTCCGAGCACCGGGTGTTCAAGGAAGCGGGCCGCGGTTATAGGATCGCCGGGCTGACCATCAGGAGAGAGGCATGCAGAAATTCGCGATCAGGCTGTTGACGCTCGCCATGTTGTCGCTGACGCTTGCGGCAGCGCCCGTCGTTACAGCGGTCTATGCCGCGCCGGATAACGATCCGCCCCCGCCGCCGCCGCCCAAGGGCAAGAAGAGGTCGGAGATCCGCCCGAGCGTCGAACGGGCCGCCTTCGAGAATGGCTATCGTTCCGCCTACGCCACGATCTACGACCGTCACGATTATGCGAACGCGATCGAGCAATTGAAGGCGCTGCACCGCGACGACACCGCCGCCGTCGCCAACCTGATCGGTTATTCCTATCGCAAGCTCGGCGACTACAAGCTGTCGCAAGTCTGGTACGAGCGCGCGCTGAAGGCCGATCCGAACCACGTCAAGACCTGGCAGTATTACGGTCTGTGGCAGGTCGAACAGGGCAACCGCGACCAGGCGCAGTATCATCTCAACCGCATCGCCCAGCTCGCCGGCACCAACAGCGAGGAATACCGCTCGCTCGCCGCCGCGCTGGAGAAGCCGCCCGGCACCGGTCTGGTGTATTGAGGCCGGTGCTCCGCATTCGTCCCTTCTCCCCTTGTGGGAGAAGGTGGCGCGCATGAAATGCGCGACGGATGAGCGACTATCTGGATTGTCA
>NZ_JAQMIL010000059.1:0-61826 GCF_029990105.1 Bradyrhizobium sp. Arg237L
GGCAAAGCCAACGGGTCGCGCGAACGCGCGACCCGTTGGCTTTGCCCACCCTACGCCACCACATCAAAACTCAGCATGCCCCTGCGGGTCGAGCAGGCGGTTGAAGCGCTGCGCGGCGGCCATCGCGAAGCGCAATGTCATCAGCTTGCGGGTCGGCGCCGGCAGGCGATGCTCCGGCGCCTCGCAGTGCAGATGCGCGCCATAGGCGTCGGCGATGATCAGGCCGGTGTCGGCGGGAAAGATCTCGCACGGCAGATCCTGCGTGAAGGCAAAGAACAGCCGGTCGCAATGGAGGCGATAGTCCTGCCATTTCTGATCAGCGCGCAGATCCTCGACCGACGACTTGATCTCGACGATCCAGATCTCGCCGCGCTCGTTCAGCGCCACCAGATCGGCACGCCGGCCCGACGGCAGCGGCAATTCGCTGATGCAGGAGAACCCGAGCGAGCGCAACAGCCGCGCCGTCCCGCGCGCGATCGCAAGCGCCGTCTCCGACTGGCGACGGTCCGGTGGCGGAACAAGCGAGATGTTGCGGGCGGACGATTCCATTCCAATAACCTAGCCGATTCCGGCGGACCGCCCAACACGGCCATTGGCGGGAACCCAAACTGCTCTGTCCGCTTAACAGACGGCCGCTGCATCACCCGGGCGGACCTGGAGGGCTGCCCTGTGATCGACGACCTCTGGTACAAGAACGGCGTTATCTATTGTCTTTCCGTCGGCACCTATATGGATGCGAACGGCGACGGCGTTGGCGACTTCAAGGGGCTGTTGCGCCGGCTGGATTATCTGCACGGCCTCGGCGTCACCGCGATCTGGCTGATGCCCTTTCAGCCCTCGCCAGGCCGCGACGACGGCTACGACATATCAGACTATTACGGCGTCGATCCGCGCTATGGCACGCTCGGAGACTTCGTCGAATTCACCCATGGCTGCAAGCAACGCGGCATCCGCGTCATCATCGACCTTGTCGTGAACCACACCTCCGACCACCATCCCTGGTTTCGCGAGGCGCGCAAGAACAGGGAATCCCAGTATCGCGACTGGTATGTCTGGTCCGACAAAAAACCCGCGAACGCCGACACCGGCATGGTGTTTCCCGGCGTGCAGAAGTCGACCTGGAGCAGGGACAAGGAATCCGGCGCCTGGTACTTTCATCGCTTCTACGATTTCCAGCCGGACCTCAACACATCGAATCCGCATGTGCAGGCGGAAATCCTCAAGATCATGGGGTTCTGGATCCAGCTTGGCGTTTCCGGCTTCCGCATGGATGCGGTGCCCTTCGTGATCGCGACCAAGGGACCAAAGGTCAAGAAGCCGGTCGAGCAGTACGACATGCTGCGCGCTTTTCGGGAATTCCTGCAATGGCGCGAGGGCGACGCGATCATTCTGGCCGAAGCCAATGTGCTGCCGAAAACCGACATGGAATATTTCGGAAGCGATGGCGACCGCATGCACATGATGTTCAATTTCCAGGTCAACCAGCATCTGTTCTATGCGCTGGCCTCCGCCGACTCGCGTCCGCTTGCAAAGGCGCTCGAGGCGACAAAGCCGCGGCCGGCGACGGCACAGTGGGGCCTGTTCCTGCGCAACCATGACGAACTCGATCTCGGCCGCCTGACCGACGCGCAGCGCAAGACTGTGTTCAGGGCATTCGGCCCCGACAAGGAGATGCAACTCTACGATCGCGGCATCCGCCGCCGCCTCGCGCCGATGCTGGGGGGCGACCGGCGCCGGCTCGAGCTTGCCTACAGCTTGATGTGTACGCTGCCGGGCACCCCGGTCTTCCGCTATGGCGACGAGATCGCGATGGGCGACAATCTCGATCTGCCCGAGCGCGGTTGTGCACGCACGCCGATGCAATGGTCGACGGAGCCACATGCCGGATTCACGAAGGGCGACAGGCCGGTCGTGCCCGTCATCGATACCGGCCCTTACGGCTATGAGCACGTCAACGTCGCCAAGCAGCGCCGCGATCCGAATTCAATGCTGAACTGGACCGAACGCATCATCCGCATGCGCAAGGAAGTCCCGGAGGTCGGCTGGGGCGATTTCAGCATCATCGACACGCGCGATCCTGCCATATTCGTGATCCGCTATGACTGGCGCAACAATTCGGTGCTGTTCGTCCATAACCTCGATGACAGGCCGCGCGAGGTGGCGTTTTCGGCCGGGCTTCCCGGTGACACCGGCAAGCTGCTGATCAGTCTTCTCACCGAGGACCACAGCCGCGCCAATGGACGCGGCCAACACCGGCTATTGCTCGAAGCCTATGGCTACCGCTGGTACAGGATGGGCGGGCTCGATTACCTGTTGAAACGCAGCGATATCGATCAGGCCGACAACGGCGGTCACCCGGCCTGACCGACGTCGGATCACTCGCTGCGGTTCACCTCTCCCCCGTCGAGATCGAGAGCATCATGATTTCGATGCCCCGGCGGCGCGATGATGACGCCTTCATTGCCGCGCAGCTCGAGCACGCTTTCGATCGTCTCGCCCTCGCGGTCGAGGAAGGTCGACAGCAGGATTTCGCTGTTGAAAGCAATCGCACTCGAGGTGACCGCGGCTGGATCGGCCCCTAAGTTCAGCGCCACGATCAGCGCGCCCTCCTCGCCGCGCCGGCGATAGAGCAGGATGTCGCCTTGCGCGGCGACCCGTTCATAGCTGCCGGTCACGAGCTGCGGCCATTGCCGCCGAAGCGCGATCAGCGCCTGGTACAGGTTGAGGATCGACGTCTTGTCGGCACCGAGACTGGCGACGTTTTCGCTCAATGCATCATGGGCGAGCGGCAGCCAGGGCTTTGCGGTCGAGAAGCCGGCATTGGGCTCTGCATCCCATTGCATCGGCGTGCGGCAGCCGTCGCGGCCGACGCCCAGCCCCGGCACGTTCCTTTCGAAGGGATCGCGCACTTCACTGGGCGCGATCGGAACCTGGCGCATGCCGATCTCGTCGCCGTAATAGAGCGTCGGCGTGCCGCGCAGCGTCAATAGCAGCATGGCCGCGACGCGGGCCTGCTCAGGCCCGACCCGGCTCGCCGCTCGCGGACGGTCGTGATTGCCGAGCACCCAGTTCGGCCATGCGCCCGGCGGCAGCGCCTTCTCATAATCCTCGATGATCCGCTCGATCGAGCGCGCGCTCCACAAGGTCGACAACAGCGCAAAGTTGAACGGCATTTGCGCGCCGGTGAGATCGTTGCCGTAATAGGCGACGAGGCGATGCAGCGGCAGATAGATCTCGCCGATCAGCACGCGGTCATCGAACTCGTCGGTGACTCGCCGCATCTCGGCGATCACCTCGTGCACCTCCGCCTGGTCGGTGGAATATTGCGTCAGGATCTTCTCATGCGGCGGCCGGCCCTCGTGATAATGCGGGTTGGGCGGGTTGTCGCGAAACTTCGCGTCCTTGATCAGATGCCAGATGACGTCGACGCGAAAGCCGTCGACGCCCTTGCCGAGCCAGAACCGCATCACGTCATAGATCGCCTGGCGGACCTCCGGATTGCGCCAGTTCAGGTCCGGCTGCTGGGCCAGGAAGGCATGGTAGTAATATTGCCCGCTCTCGCTGTCATATTCCCAGGCGCTGCCGCCGAATTCCGACAGCCAGTTGTTCGGCGGTCCGCCGCCCGGCTTCGGATCGCGCCAGATGTACCAGTTGCGCTTGGGGTTATCGCGCGAGCTTCGCGATTCGATGAACCAGGGGTGCTGGTCCGAGGTGTGATTCGGCACCAGATCGAGGATCAGCCTGAGCCCCGTGTCGTGGGCTGCCGCGACCAGCGCGTCGAAATCCTCCATCGTGCCGAACTGCGGATCGATGCCGGTATAGTCGGAAATATCGTAGCCGAAATCGACCATCGGCGACGGAAAGATCGGCGACAGCCAGAATGCGTCGACGCCAAGTTCTCTGAGATACGGCAGCCGCCGCAAAATTCCCTTGAGGTCCCCGACCCCGTCGCCGTTGGAATCCTGAAACGAGCGCGGATACACCTGATAGAAGATGCCGCGCCGCCACCAATCTTTGTCAAAATCGCCCATAGGGCCACGTGATCCTTCAATTCAGGCTTGAACGTGGCAACACGCTAACGCGTGGCGGGTTCACACGAGATTTCGTTGAGGACAAATTGAGCCGCGAGCTCCGCTTCACCTCGCCCCGCCTGCGGGGAGAGGTCGGATCGCATCGCAGATGTGATCCGGGTGAGGGGGAGCCTCCGCGAGTCCTCCTGTCACCGTATTCGCGGAGAGAGCCCCTCACCCCTACCCTCTCCCCGTAAGAACGGGGAGAGGGAGAAGATCACACGTGCCGGCCGATCGCGAGCTGGTAGATGGTGATCAACACCTCGAACAGGATCAGGAAGACGATGATCATCTCGAGCCGCAGCGAGCGGCGGGTGTCGATGATATCGGTCAGGACCTGCGCGGTCTCGGCGATGACCGCGAGCTTGCGGTTGAGCGATTCGGCGCGCTCCTTCAATTCGTATTCGTCCTCGAGCCGGGCGTAGAGCCGCTCGAGCTGCGGCTTGTCCCAGAGGATGTCGGGCTTCTCGGACACTTCGACCGGGCCCGAGACGCGATGGCGAACCAACAATGCGTTGCCGATGTGCTTCAGGATCGCGTTGCGGCCGCGATGGATCTGCCCGCTCTTGGCGAGGTCGCGCGCGAATGGCTCGGTCATGTCGAACACCGCGGCGACCTCGCGCTCATGCCGCGCCAGCACGACGCTTTTCGCCAGCGCCTCGCCGACGAGGATCAGCCGCTCCGGCGACAGGCTCTGCAGATAGATCGGCCCGCCCGGCGGTATTTGATCGTCCTTCTCGGAGGCGAGCTCGATGGTGGCGCTCTCCTCCTCGCGCCGCGCAAACGGCGCGACCAGGCGCGACTGCAGCCCGCGCAGGAACTCCTCCTCCTCCAGCGCATTCAGCCCGATCAGGACCACGACGCCGTAACGGAACAGGATCGCGACACCGTTCTCATTGACGCGGAACGCCAATGGCGTCGTCGCCAGCACATCGCTGCGCTCCAGCCCCGATGTGTTCAGGCGTTCGGCCACAAAGAAGGCGCGGGCCGTGGTGCGCGGGCCTCCGAGCGGCGACCGCGAAACCTGGCTGACGGGATGTTCCGATACGGTGGATGCCATTCCTCTTACAGACTACATGTTCAAGAACTGTGCAATGCTATCACAGTCCGGCCCGCGACCGCATGGCGTTCCCGGGACGTGTTGACGCGATTTTCCCAGCGCATAAGGTGCCGCTATGGATAACAAAACCGAAACAAAACCGAAGGCCGGCGCCATCATCGTGCCGGTGACGCTGTTCGAGCAGAACTGCACCATCCTCTGGCACGAGCCGACCAAGAAGGCGGTCGTGATCGACCCCGGCGGGGACGTTCCGAAGATCCAAGAGGCGATCAAACAGACCGGCGTCAGCGTCGAGAAGATCTGGATCACCCATGGCCATATCGACCACGTCGGCGGCGCGGCCGAACTGCGCGACGCGCTGAAGGTGCCGATCGAGGGCCCGCATATCGCCGACAAATATCTGCTCGACAATGTGGTCAGCAGCGGCGCGCGTTTCGGCATGAGCGGCGTGCGCGACTTTGCACCGGACCGCTGGCTCGAGGAGGGCGAGCAGGTCACAATCGGCGAACTCACTTTCGAGATCCTGCATTGCCCCGGCCATTCGCCTGGCAGCATCGTGTTCTTCAACCGGGAATTGCGCTTCGCCCATGTCGGCGACGTCCTGTTCAACGGCTCGGTCGGCCGCACCGATCTGCCCGGCGGCAGCCACGAAACGCTGATCAGGTCGATCAAGGAGAAATTGCTGCCGCTTGGCGACGACGTCGGCTTCATCTGCGGCCACGGCGCCGGCTCCAGCATCGGCCAGGAGCGGATGACGAATCCGTTCATCACCGGCGAACTGTGAGCGACGCCGCGGCTTATCGGCGCGGCGCCAGAATTACTTCATCAAACCGGCGGCAGTCAGCGCCCGGGTGATCACATCGCTGATCTCGCGAGCGCGGCCGCGGAAGCTGTGTGACGACGGCGCAGCCTGACGGGAGGGCGTCGCGCGCGGCAAGGGCATCGGTTTTGCCGGCTCCTTCGCGACCGGCTTGGTCACAGGCTTGACCACCGGCTTTGCGGCTTCTCTGGCAACCGGCGCGGGTCGGCGGGCCCGTTCGGTGAGGCCGAAGAAATTCGCGATATGATAGGACGACGAAATCCCGGCCTCGATCAGGAAGGCGCCGGCTTCGCCATAACGTTCGTCATTGGCGGCGATGCCGAGCGGCGTGCCGTGGGCCATGCCGGTGATGGTGTAGGACTCGACCACGGTCTCGCCGTTCGAATCCCACCAGACCTCGCGCGGATAGCCGTCGACCATCGTCGCCGCCATCGGCGCCTCCGGCAGGCCGTGCACGTCGAGCCATTGCCTGACGATCGCGTCCGCATTGCCGGGATTGACGGTGCGATCGGCACTGCCGTGCCAGACCGAAACCTTCGGCCACGGACCATCGTGCTTCCAGGCGCCGCGCACGAGATCGCCCAGTTCATTGGCGGTGCGCGACGACGCCTGCATCATGCCATTGAGGGCTTCGCGCAGATTGGTGGCGATGCCGAATGGGAGGCCGGCAACGATCGCGCCTGCCGCGAAGACATCCGGATAGGTCGCAAGCATCACCGAGGTCATGGCGCCGCCGGCGGAGAGCCCGGTGATGTAGATGCGGCGTGGATCGAGCTTGTGATCGATGACCATGCGCGCGATCATCTGACGGATCGAGGCAGCCTCGCCCTTGCCGCGTGTGATGTCCTGCGGATCGAACCAGTTGAAGCAGGTGTTGGCGTTGTTCGCCGGCTGTTGTTCCGGCAATAGCAGCGCAAAACCATGGTGACGCGCAAGCGTCGACCAGCCCGCACCGAGATCGTAACCAGCCGCGGTCTGGCCGCAGCCATGCAGCACGACCACGAGCGCCGCGCCGCGCGGCATTCCTTCCGGCACGAACGAATACATCTTCAGCGCGCCGGGATTCGATCCGAACTCGGCGGTCTCGACCAGCGGACTATCGACATCAGGTGCAAGGCTTCGCCGGTAGACGGCGGCAAACCCATTGAATCCATTCAGCCGGGGCAGATGGCTTAGGAACTCGATGTTCTTGGCAAGTGACAACAGCAACTCCTGAGGTGATTTCGACCAGCCTCGGCCAAACACATAGTTGCTGCAGCGCAAAATAAAAAGTCCGTATACTGTCATTCCCCGCGAAATCGTGAGGCGGGCGGTAAATTCGTGATCCAAGATTAATTTGTGATCATGTTGCGCGCCGCATCCATGACAGGAATGCGGTGCAAATGATGATCGACAGCCCAAACAATGCGCATGCCGAATGCAGCGCCAGCCGCGCTGAGCCTGCGGCTTCGATCGCGAAGAACACGGCGCCAATTGCGGCCACGCCGGCCGCATTTCCGATCTGCGCCGTGGTGCCGTACATGCCGGAACCCGCACCCGCGCTCGCAGGTTTCACCGTCGAAAGCACTGCACTCGAGAGCGGCGCCATCACCAATCCTTGCCCGTAGCCGAAGATCATCAGCACCAGCGCAAGCGACAGCGCGGAAGGCGCCTCAACCAGCGCTGCCGTCGCGGCAATCGCGACAAGGCCTGCGATCTGCAGCGCGCAGCCCTCGATCAGCACCAGCGTGCCGCGATGCCTGGCCCGCGCGCCGCTATGGCGCGAGGCGACCACGAAGGTGAGTGCGGCCGGCATAAAGACGAGACCAGCCTGAAGCGGCGGAATATGCAGCGCGTTCTGCATGAACATGGTCATGATCAGATAGAACGAGAGATTGGCGAAGAAGAAAAAGAACACCGCGACCAGCCCGCGCATGAAGGCTGCGTCAGCCAGCAGCGCGAGATCGATCAGCGGCATGCCGCCGCCGCGCGCGATCACGCGTTCGAGCCGGACGAACACGGCGATGATCACAGCGCCGCCCGCCATCACCAGCCACACCCAGGGCGACCAGTGCACATCGTGGCCGAACAGCAGCGGTCCGATCAGGCACAGCAATCCCGCAAACAGCACGACCGCGCCGGGAAGGTCGAGCCTCGTGCCGGCGCGATGCGGCACCGTCGGCATGATCCTGAGCGCGGCGGCAATGATGACGATGCCGAAGGGCACGTTGACGAAAAACACCGCGCGCCAGCCAAGCCCGGCAAGATCAAGCGTCACCAGCACGCCGCCGAGCAGGAAGCCGGCGGCGCCCGAGAGGCCCAGCACGATGCCATAGATGCCGAAGGCACGGGCGCGCGCCGAATCGGCAAACAACAGATGCAGCGTCGCCAGCACCTGCGGCACCATCAGCGCCGCGGTCGCGCCCTGCTCCAGTCGCGCGATGATCAGCTCGGGGCCGGATTGCGCAAGCCCGCACCACAGCGACGCCAGACTGAAGCCTGCAACGCCGGCGACGAACACGTTCCTGGTGCCGTAGATGTCGCCGAGCCGGCCGCCGGTGACCACCAGCGTCGCATAGGCGATCAGGTAGATCGCGATGACGGCTTCGATCTCGGCGGCGCTCGCCTGCAGCTCCACCGCGATCGTCGGGATCGCGACATTGACGATGAAGGCATCGACCCCGAACATGAATTGCGCGGCGACCACTGTCGCCAACACCCACCAGCGCCGCGAGGAATCCACTGACATAGTGCCACTGACATAGGTGACGATCTGGTGCATGGCGGGCCGTTCCGTTCAAAATCTGTTGTGCCCGCAAGCTACAGATTCGGCACATTCCGGCGATTACCTCCGAGGTAAGCTTCGCAGTAGGTCCGTAGCCCGGGTGGAGCGCAGCGCAACCCGGGACCGCTGCGTCCGCGGCGAACAGCACCCCGGGTTGCGCTGCGCTCCACCCGGGCTACGGGGCTGAAATTCCGGGCGGCGGCAGGCTGCGCCGCCTGCGCAACAACCATGCAGGCCCGGCGGGCTCGAAGCATTGCGCCGGACCTGCCCCGCCCGTAGGGTTGCTGCAACGCTAACGACAACAATAATCCTGGAGAAAACACCCAATGGCGCGCCTGAAATTCGGAGCTTTCCTCGCCCCGCATCACCCGATCGGCGAGCATCCGCTGCTGCAATTCCGCCGCGACCTCGATTTCGTCCAGCAGCTCGACGAGCTCGGCTATGATGAGTTCTGGTGCGGCGAGCATCACTCCTCAGGCTGGGAGATGATCGCCTCGCCGGAGATGTTTCTGGCGGCCGCCGGCGAGCGCACCAAGCGGATCAAGCTCGGCACCGGCGTGATCTCGCTGCCCTATCACCATCCCTTCAACGTCGCCCAGCGCATGGTCCAGCTCGACTACATGACCGGCGGCCGCGCCATTTTCGGCTCCGGCCCGGGCGCGCTGGCCTCCGACGCGCACACGCTCGGCATCGACCCGATGACCCAGCGCGACCGCCAGGACGAAGCGATCGCCGTGATCCGCCGCCTGTTCAACGGCGAGCGAGTCACCGCCAAGAGCGACTGGTTCGTGATGAACGACGCCGCGCTGCAGATCCTCCCCCTGCAGGAGGACATGCCGTTCGTGGTGGCCTCGCAGATCTCGCCCTCGGGCATGACGCTGGCCGGCAAATACGGCATCGGCATCATCTCGCTCGGCTCGATGTCGACGCAAGGCCTGATGGCGCTGCCGCAGCAATGGCAATTCGCCGAGGACGCCGCCAAGAAGGCCGGCACCACCGTGAGCCGTTCGAACTGGCGCGTGCTGCTCTCCTGGCACATCGCCGAGACGCGCGAGCAGGCGCGCCGCGAGGCCGGCGCCGGGCTGATGCGCTGGCACAACGAATATAATGTCGGCACTTTGATGCGGCCCGGGCTGACCGCGTTCTCCTCGCCGGACGAGGCCGTCGACAAGACCGCGTTCGTGGAGGGCGCCGCCTCAACCATCGGCACGCCTGATGATCTCGTGAAGATGATCAAGAACCTGGTGCAAGTCTCCGGCGGCGTCGGCACCATCGTCGGCTTCGCCCATGACTGGGCCAACCCGGAAAACACAAGGCGAAGCTGGGACTTGGTGGCGCGCTATGTGATCCCCGAAATCAACGGCTATATCGACGGCCTGCGCAAGTCGCAGAAATTCGTGATCGAAAATCGCGCGATCTTCGAACGCGCCGGCCAGGCCGTGATGGCCAAGATCATGGAGAACGACAAAGCCGCCGCCGCACTCGCGCATACCGGCCCCGGCCGTGTCGCGATCCCCGCCGTCAACGCGCCTGATTTGCAGGAAGCCGCGAAACGCAAGGCATGAGGGACGCTCTCTCCGCTCGGATGATTCGTAGCCCGGGTGGAGCGAGAGCGTAACCCGGGACACCTGTTTCGGCGGTTACCGGCGTCCCCGGGTTGCGCTGCGCTCCACCCGGGCTACAGACTCGCTATTGATCCAGCCGCAACCACGCTCCATCATTACTGACACACAGTCATGGTAGAGCAATGCCCTTCGACGGCCGCCTGCTGGCGGGAATCAGCGTGTTGGCGGCGGTGGTGCAGACCAAAAGCTTTGCCCGCGCCGCCGATACGCTCGGAATCACCGCCTCAGGCGTCAGCCGCGCGGTTGCGCGGCTTGAGGCGCGGGTCGGCGTGCGGCTGTTCGATCGGACCACGCGCTCGGTGGCGCTGACCGACGAAGGCCGCCGCTTCTATGAACAGGTGGCGCCGCTGCTGGCGGGGATCGAGGACGCCGCGAGCACCGCGTCGAAATCGGCCGGGGTCGTCCGCGGCCGGCTGCGCGTCGACATCGATCCGTATTTCTCGCGCGTGATCCTCTCTGGCCGCATCGGCGGCTTCCTGCGCCAGCATCCGGAATTGACGCTGGAATTGATCACGCGCGAGCACCTTCACATGCGGCGAGTTCATGGGCACGCCAAAATGCAGCACCGTTGCTGGCTCGCCTTCGCTTTCCAGCACCGCGGTCGTCATCAAGAGGTCGCCGGCGGGCGAGCCCGACGAGAACACCTTGCGCGCGGTGATGCGATAGCCGCCGTCGACCTTCTCCGCGCGGCCGGAGCCGCCGATCCAGTCCGAGCCGCCGCTCGACAACAGGATGATGCGCTCATTGGCGATGCGCCGGAGCAGCGGCTCGACGGGGGCGGCCTTCTGGACCTTCCAGCGCCAGGCAGGAATTGCGACCTGGTGGGTGTGCATGGAGAAGGCGAGCGCGGTTGAGCCGCAATAGTGGGCGATGGTGCGCAGCATCTCGGCGAGCTCGTCGACATCGGCGCCGCCGCCGCCCAGCTCGGCCGGCACGCCGGCCTCAACCAGGCCTGCGGCCTTCAGGTCGGCGAAATCCTCGGCGACGAACCTGTCCTCATCCGTCTGCTGCTCGGCGCGCCGCGCGAAGACCGGGCCAAGCTCCTCTGCGATCTCGACCGCGCTGCGCGATTTTGACGCATCGAGACTGTGTGCTGCGTTGCTGCTCATGACACTCTCCATCGTTGAGAATATCCACCGTGGGAGAGCCTAATTCCGCCGCAAAGGGCGCTCCAGTTCAGGAACTGTACTGCGACGCCGTGACCGCGGAGAGGGGCGAGAGCACGTCTGAATTGCTTACATTTTCCGCCGCGTCTTCCGGCCTGGTGCCGGGTCCGCGCTAGCATATCTGTACTACCGCATTTCAGGAGAGGCCGATTGCCTGACAGGACCGAGCGCGGAAGCTATGGGCAGTTTTGCCCGGTCGCGATGGCAGCCGAGATCGTCTGCAACCGCTGGACCGTGCTGGTGCTGCGCGAGCTCCTGTGCGGCACCACGCGCTTCAACGACCTGCGGCGCGGCGTGCCGCGGATGTCGCCCTCGCTGCTGTCGAAGCGGCTGAAGGAACTGGAGGTGGCCGGGCTGATCAGTGTGACGCCATCGGGCCAACCGGGCGTGATGGACTATCGGCCGACGCAGGCCGGCGAGGATTTGCGCGAGGTGATCATGTCGCTCGGCTTCTGGGCCCAGCGCTGGGTCGAGTCCTCGCTGTCGCTGAAGAATCTCGATCCGTCGCTATTGATGTGGGACATGCGGCGGAATCTGCGCCCCGAGCCGTTGCCGCCGCGCCGTTGCACCATCGAGTTCATCTATCCGGAGCTGTCGGGCGACCGCAGATCCTGGTGGCTCGTGATCGACGGCGCCATCGTCGACCTCTGCCTGACCGATCCCGGCTACGAGGTCGATCTCTATGTGACGTGCCCGTTGCGCACGATGACCGCGGTGTGGATGGGGATCTCGACGCTCGAGCGCGAGGTGGCAAACGGCGGCATCGAGCTCACCGGCGACAAGGCGATCGCCCGCTCGATGCAGCAATGGCTGGGCTTGAGCCCATTCGCGAAAGGCGTACGCGCCGTCGGTTAATGATATGCGCCCTTGTCGAGCAGCGCCTTGAAGTCCGTCCGCGCGCGCTGCGCCTCGGCTCGCGCGGCCTCGGAGGCGTCGACGAGGCCGAAATAGCCGTGGATCAGGCCCTGCCCGTCATGGTGCGTGGTCGGCACATCAGCCTCGCGCAGCGCGTTGGCGTAAGCAACGCCCTCATCGCGCAGCGGATCGAACCAGGCGGTGGTGACAACGGCGGGTGCGACGCCCTTCAACTCCTTCGCCCGCAGCGGCGAGACCCGCCAATCCGCGCCGTGTGCGCGCTCTTCGAGATAATGCCCGCAGAACCACTCCATCACCGCGCGCGACAGGAAGTATCCTTCCGCATTCTCGGCCCGCGACGGAAACCGCGCATTCTCCGCGGCGTCTGCAAAATTGCCGACGACGTCGGTGACGGGATAGACCAGCAGTTGGCCGGCGAGCCTGATCCCGGCATCGCGGCAGGCGAGCGCGCTGGCGGCTGCGAGATTACCGCCGGCGCTGTCGCCGGCAACGCCCACGCGAGCTACGTCGCCGCCGAATTCCTTGATGCGGCCGACCACGTCGCGCGCCGCGGCAAAGGCATCCTCGAACGCGCCGGGGAAACGCGTCTCCGGCGGGCGGCGATAGTCGACGGAAACCACCACCGCGCGGGTTTCGATGGCAAGGTTGCGCGCCTGCCGGTCATGGGTCTCGAGGTCGCCCGCGACCCAGCCGCCGCCGTGGAAGAACACGACCGTTGGTGCGGTCCCGCTGCCATTGCGATAGACCCGCGCCGGCCGCGGCCCGGCGCCGCCGGCGACGTTGATGTCCTTCACGTGCTCGACCGGCGGCGGCGGGATCTCGGCGCGCGCGGCGGCCAGCGCCCGCAGCGATTCCCGCGCGCTCTGCGGCGTCATGGTCTTAGGATCACGCAGCGGCAACAGCGGGATGATCTTCTCGATCACGGGATCAAGCGGGAGAGGCATCGAGTTCCTCCAAGATTTCGGCCGGCATTTCGTTGGCCGGCGAGCGTTGTTGTTGATTATGAGCTCATTGGACAACAGGAACGCGCGAAGCACAACCGTCCGCCCACCGTCATTGCGAGCGAAGCGAAGCAATCCATGCTTCCGCATGCGGAGAAATGGATTGCTTCGTCGCTGCGCTCCTCGCAATGACGGAGATGTTACGCCACGTCGGCCATCGGCTCTGCCGGCGGCGCCGCGGTAGCGAGTTCCTTGGCGAGCGTGGTTGCCGCGACATAGTCGGTCTTGCCGGAGCCGAGCAGCGGCACCTTGTCGACGACGCGGATATCGGCCGGCACGGCAAGCTCGGAGGCGCCTGTCGCCTTGGCCTGTCGCTGCATCGCAGATCGCTCGGCATCGCGCTGCGTGGTCAGGAGCACGATGCGTTCGCCCTTGCGCGCATCGGGAATGGAGACCGCGACCGAGATCGCCTGCGGCCACAACGCGGACCCCATCGCTTCCACCGCCGACAGCGACACCATTTCGCCCGCGATCTTCGCAAACCGCTTGGCGCGGCCCTTGATGGCGATGAAGCCCGCGGCGTCGATGGTGACGATGTCGCCGGTGTCGTGCCAGCCATCGACGAGCTTCTCCAGCACGCCCGGATTTTCCGCGCGCAAGTACCCGAGCATCGCGTTCGGCCCGCGCACCGAGAGCCGGCCGCCCTCCTCGATGCCGGGGACCGGATCGAGACGGTATTCCATCAGGGGCGACAGCCGGCCGACGGTGCCGGGGCGGTTCGCCATCGGCGTGTTCATGGCGAGCACCGGTGCGGTCTCGGTGACGCCATAGCCTTCGAGGATGCGGATGCCGTAGCGCTCCATATAGACCTGCCGCGTGCGGTCCTTCACCGCCTCCGCGCCCGCCAGCACCAGCCGCAGCGTGCGGAAGTCGTAAGCATGCGCCGAGCGGGCATAGCCGGTGAGGAACGTATCGGTGCCGAACAGGATGGTGGCGCCGGTCTGGTAGATCAGTTCCGGCACGATGCGGTAATGCAGCGGCGACGGATACATGAAGATCGGAATCCCTGCGAGCAATGGCATCATCATGCCACCCGTAAGTCCGAACGAATGGAACACCGGCAGCACGTTGAACACCTTGTCGTTGCCATTGGCATCGACCCGCGCCAGCGCCTGCGCCGCGTTGGCCAGGATATTGCGATGGGAGAGCACGACGCCCTTCGGCGTCCCCTCCGAGCCCGAGGTGAACAGGATCACGGCGGGATCATCGGCCCTGCGCGCGACGCGCGGCGCAGTGCCCGCGAGAAGTCCGCGGATCTTGTCGAGCGCGGTGACAGTCGCGCGGATGTCCTCGAGATAGACGATGCGCGCTTCAGGAGCGATCGCCGCGATCAGCTTGTCGAGCTTGCCCTTCTCGATGAAGGCGCGGGAGGTGAGCACGGTCCTGATCTGCGACGCTTTCATCGCCGAGAGCACGTTCACGGGGCCGGCGGAGAAGTTGAGCATCGCCGGGACGCGGCCGATGGTCTGCAGCGCCATGAAGACGACGGCGACGCCGGCCGAGTTCGGCAGCAGCACGCCAATATTCTCGCCGATGGCGGTGTCCTGCTCGAGCTTGCGGCTCAGCATCTGCGCGCCAAGGATGAGCTTGCGATAGGTGAGTTTCGTGCCCAGCGCGTCCTCAACGACCACCTTGCCGGTGTCGCGGTCGCGATGTGCATGGGCGAGCGCTTCGAACAGGGTGTGATCGAGCATGGCGTTCTTCACCATGGCCTCGATCATGATGTCCTGCAGCGCAGCGCCGGCGGCATTGCGGCGGGCCTTGCCCTTCAACGACTGATCGATCGGCAGCTTGACCGGCGGCAGAATCGTGATCGTCACCTTCGGGAACCAGGAGCGCTTGATCTCGCCATTCTTGAGATAGCTGAGATGCGAGCGCTGCGCGCCCTCGATCCTGACAGGAACGATCACGGCATCGGCCTTGTCGGCGATCATCGCGGTGCCGTCATAGACCTTCATCAGCGAGCCATGCACGGTCAGGCGCCCCTCGGGAAAGATCACGACGGGCTCAGCGGAGGCGACCAGCTTGATCAGATCACGCGCGCCGAGCGGCTTGGTCGGATCGACGGTGATGTGACGGACCATCTTCAGGAACGGCTTGGCCCACCACGCCTTCGCAATTCCGGTATCGACGGCAAAGCTGGCATCGATCGGCAGCGTCGCGTGCAGCAGCGGGCCGTCGACCAGACTGACATGGTTGGGCGCGATCAGCATGCGCGTGCCCACGGGCGGCAGATTCTCAATGCCGCGAACCTCGACGCGGAACAGCGCACGGAACAAGAGCGCGCCGAAGTCGCGCACACCCTCCTTGCCCCACTTCTTGAGCACGAACCACACTGAACCAAAGCTTGCGACGGCAAGGCCGAAGAAGATCCAGGCGATCGACAGCCCGGCATATTGCAGCAGCGCGACGAACAGCGAGCCTACCACCATGAAGCCGGCCTGCAGGATATTGCCGGCGGCGATGATCCGGGCGCGCTCCGACGGCGCGGTCCAGGACTGCACCGCCGCGAACGCCGGCACCACGAACAGGCCGCCGCCGATGGCGAACAGGAAGAAGCCGACCAGCATATGCAGCCCGCCGAATGAGGTCGCGAACGCTGCCGCGGTCACGCCGTTGCCCGGCACGGTCGCGCCGATCACCGCGGCGAGATCGAGACCGACGACGCCCATGATGATGGCGCCGATCGGCACCAGCGCGAGATTGGGCCTGACATGGCTGAGCTGTGCCGCAATCAACGAGCCGGTGGCGATGCCGATCGCGAAGATCGCAAGGCACAGCGTGACGACGCCTTCGGTGCCTCCAACGCCTTCCTTGATCAGCGCGGGCAGCAGCGACAGCACGACCGCGCCGGCGAGCCAGAACCAGGACACGATCACCATGCCGTCCCACAGACGTGGCTCGGCATAGAGCGACTTGAGCAGCCGCACCGTGGACGTCCACGGATTGGCGGTGATGGCGAGTTCGGGTGCGGACGGCGTGGTGGCGGGAATGCGCGCGGCGAACGCCCAGGACAGGACGGACAGGCCGACCACGGCAAGCGAGATCCAGCCCATGTGGCTCGCGCCCGCGACGAACAGGCCGCCGGCGATGGTGCCGATCAAGATCGCCAGGAAAGTTGCGCCTTCGACCAGCGCGTTGCCGGTGGCGAGCTCGCCGACCGAGAGCTGATCAGGCAGGATCGCGTATTTCACCGGACCAAACAGCGCCGCGACCGTGCCAAACAGCGCCAGCGCGGCGAACAGAAGCGGCACCGAATGCAGGAAGAAGCCGGCCGCCGCAAAGCAGGCCGCAAAGATCTCGACGAATTTCAGCCGCCGGGCGACGACCGATTTCACATACTTGTCGGCGAGCTCGCCGCCGAGCGCCGACAATACGAAGAACGGAAAGATGAAAACGGCGGCGGCAAGTGTTACCAGCGACGCATTCTCGCCGGCGGTCGCGCCATAAAGCAGGATGATGACCAGCGCGTTCTTCAGGACGTTGTCATTGAGCGCCGAGAAAAACTGCGCCCAGAACAGCGGCGCGAAGCGGCGGGACGACATCAACTGTTTGATCATAACCGGTTCCTGGGCAGTGCCGAAAGTCCTTGGCCTTGCGAAATTCGTTTTGGGGTAATTGGGATCAGGATAGGCGAAAGTGAGCAGTGACGTCGTTGCTATTAGTGTCTTCGAATGCCTCGCGGTTCGACGCACTGAGGTTGCGGCACCGCCCGACCATGCACGGCAAAGATGTACGAGACCTTGTGCCTGGTTGTGGGGCGGCCATGTCGGCCGGCGACAATGCGGAGCATGGTGATTTCTTGGTTAGGAACCGGCTCCGCTATCGAGGCGAATTGGACCGTCTCAGGTGAGTTCGCTGAGCGAACCGAACGGCCAGCGCCCGCGGGGACGCTGCATTTGCCGCGCACGACGCCGGATCTGTGCCGCGAACCGGCGGCGTTCGAGCACGCCGGCAACGTCGCAGGCGTTGGCAATACGATTGATCGGCGCGGTGATGACGCGGGCGATCGACCTGCCAAATTCCAGGACGGACTTGAGGACATCCTCGAAGAAGGTCGTGGTCAGTTGCCGGGTCAGTTGCAGGACAAGTGTTTCCATGCGAGCGGCCTCCGGATGAATTTGAGCAATGCTCATTTTATAGCGCGAAAATGAGCGTCGCTCAAGAAATATCTTCGCAAGAACCGAAAGCGCACATGCCCGATCGACAGGCAGCCGCCGCTTCAGAAATTAAGTCATTGATATTATATACAATTAATGCATCCGAGCCCCGTCGGCAGCTTCGACCTAGCGCATACGCGCGATCGTGCCGGCGACAATCTGCATGGCGACGCCGAACACCCATCCGATCATGATCGCAACCGTCCAGGCGACATGCGGCTCGATGCGAAGCACGATGAGGACCACCGAGACGAAGGCGACCAGTGCCGCAAGAAACGTCCCGACCGCACTCATGAATTCCGCCGCATCGATATTCCCGCGCGAGGATTGATCGCTCGGCGGCTGGAATGGCAGTGGCGGCGTGTCGATGCCGAGATAGAAGCCGATTGCGCCGCAGATCATCATGAGCAGAAGAAATCCCTGCGACGTAAAGGCAGAGATGCCTGACCCGACAAGGGCCGCCACGAACAGGCCGCTCGCGGCTCCCGCCATGGCAAGGCCAAGGCGCTCGAGAACATGGGCGAACTTTCGTACGCGGGACCGCATCGTGCCGATCCCCCATGATAATGATCAGGCTACGCCTCTTTCCGATAGCGTGAAAGATACCGTTCGCATGTGGCGCTGCACATGTCGGCGGCCCATGTTCACCGCAAATTGCGCTGATAACGGCGATTAGTTACCGCGATTATCGATTTTCTGCAGACTCGCAGCTCTCGTAGGGTGGGCAAAGCGCAGCGTGCCCACCATCGAGCATTCCGCTCGCAATGGTGGGCACGCTTTCATCGTCACTTGTGGTGAGCTGCGGTGGATGTAGTCGCTTTGCCCACGCTATGCTCTGCGATCGCTTCTGCTACGCTGCGCGGCCGAACTCGCTGCCGAGATGCTTGAGCCGCGGCAGCACTTCCTGCTTCAACAGTTGCAGCGAGTGGTGCCAGGCTTCCGGCTTGTGCTTGTAGTCGAATCCGAACACGAGCAGCACGCCGAAGCCGCCGACTTCCTGATAGATCTTCTCGATCTTCTCGGTGACGGTCGCGGGCGAGCCGACGATCCAGTTGTGGCGGGCGCAATATTCGACGTTGACGTCGCTGTCCGGCACGTCGGGCGTGGCTTTCAGATAGTCCTTGAAGCCGAAGTGACCGAGCAGCGGCAGGAAATACTCGCCCATCATCCGCCCCATCATGTCGCCGGTCGACAGACGCCAGGCTTCCTCGTCGGTGTCGGCGACAAAGACTTCGCGCACCAATCGCCAATCCTGCCTGCTCGGCTTGCGACCAGTCTTCGCTGCGCCCGCCTCCACCGAATCCCAGTGGCTGCCGACATAGGCCGGGTTGAGGTTGAGGCTCATCGGGATGAAGCCGCGCTCGCCCGCCAGCTTCAGCGTGTCAGAGTTCTTGGACAGGCCGGCGACCCCGATCGGCGGATACGGTGCCTGCTTCGGCTTGAGGTGGGGCTTGAGGAAATCGAACATCGTGTCCGGTTTCGTCACCGTCCAGTATTTGCCCTTGTATGTCCACGGAGCATCGTCGGTCCAAAGCTTCAGGATGATCTCGAGCGCTTCGCGCGTCATGTCGCGGTTCTGGCCGGACATGCCGTCGACATTGAACATCGCCCAGTCGCTCGGCAGGCCGCTTGCAGCGACACCGAAATTGAGCCGCCCATTGGAGAGATGATCGAGCATTGCGACGCGGTTCGCGAGTTCAGCCGGATGGTGATAGGGCAGCAGGAAGCCGCCGGGACCGATGCGGATGTTCTTGGTCTGCAGCAACGCCTGCGCGACCAACAGATCCGGAGACGGATGCGGCTCCCAGGGCGCGGTGTGGTGCTCGCCGATCCACGCTTCCTGATAGCCGAGTTCGTCCAGCCACCTGAGCACCTGCAGGTCCCAATCGTGGCCCTCCTTCAATCCGCACTCCGGCGGATGCGAGGGCATCGCGAAATATCCTAGTTCCATGACTTTCCTCTCGCTTGTTTCTGGTGCGACTTTGCCGTCGCATCTCATGCACAAGCGAGAGTACCCACCCCGGTTGCGGCGGAATAGTGGCTTTCGTCATTGCAGAGCGGAATAGCCGTTTCACTTTCGCTCGCAATGACGGTGAAGATTTACCGTGCCCCGAACGTCGTCGCGCCGAACAGCGCTTTGTGCGTCGACGGTTGCGAACGCCAATACTGCGGCGGTGCGTCAACCTGTCCGCCGAGTTCAGCGGCGGCGTGCCAAGCCCAGCGCGGGTCGTAGAGCATGCCGCGGGCCAGCGCGACCATATCAGCCTTGCCGGAAGCGACGATCTCTTCGGCCTGCTTGGCTTCCGTGATCAGGCCGACTGCCATCGTGGTGACATCAGTTGCTTCCTTCACGGCCTGCGCCAACGGGACCTGATAGCCCGGGCCCAGCGGAATCTTTTGCAATGGCGAAACACCACCGGAGGACACATCGATCCAGTCGACCCCACGCTTTTTCAATTCCTTGGCGAATTCGATCGTCTGCGCGACGTCCCAGCCGCCCTCGACCCAATCAGTCGCCGACACCCTGATGCCAACGGGCTTGCGATCCGGGAATGCGGCACGCACCGCGTCGAACACTTCAAGCGGGAAGCGCATGCGGTTTTCGAGCGAACCGCCATACTGGTCGGTGCGCCTGTTCGAGATCGGCGACAAGAACTGATGCATCAAATAGCCGTGCGCGCCATGCAGTTCGAGCGCGTCGATGCCGAGCCGGTCGGCACGCTTGGCGGCCGTCACAAAATCGTCGCGGATGCGCTTGAGCCCGGCCTCATCAAGCGCCAGCGGCACCGCCTCGCCTTCCTTGTGCGGCACCGCCGATGGCGCCACGGTCTGCCAGCCGCCTTCGGACAACGGGATCAACTGCCCACCATCCCAGGGCCGATGGCTCGATCCCTTGCGGCCGGCATGCGCAAGCTGCATCGCGACCGCTGCTTTCGAATGTTTGCGCACCGAGGCCAGGATCGGCTTCAGCGCGGCCTCGGTGGCGTCGTTGTAGAGACCAAGACAGCCGGCCGTGATGCGCCCGATGGCCTCCACATGGGTGGCTTCGATGCAGAACATCGCCGCGCCCGATAGCGCCAGCATGTTGATATGCGTGAAATGCCAATCATTGGCCTCGCCGTTTTCTGCCGAATATTGGCACATCGGCGATACCATGATCCGATTGGGTAATTTCAGGCCGCGCAGCTCGATCGGGGAAAACAGGGCGCTCATGTGGGGATCCGGATAGGAGGGAAACTGCCCTTTCATCTAGCGACGCCCCGGCCCCGTCTCAAGCTGTCAGCTACTGCTTGATTCCGGCCGCCTTGATCAACTCCAGGTTAGCGGCGGTCTCGCGCTTGATGAAATCGTCCATCTGGTCTGATGTCATCGGCATCGGCTCGACGCCGAGCTTCTTCAGGCTTGCCTGCGTCGCCGGATCATTCAACACCCTCATGCCTGCAGCGTGAAATTTGTCGATGATGTCGCGCGGCGTTTTCGCCGGCACGAAGATCCCGAACCAGCTCATGCTGTCGGCGCCGGTCAAACCGATCTCCGACGGAGACGGCACATCGGGCAAATCGGCGGCGCGCTTCGGCGTCGACACCAACAGCGCCTTCACCTGGCCGTCGCGGATCAGGGGCAGCGCGGTCGCGAGCGGGCAGAAATAGAGATCGATGCGCCCGCCCAGGATGTCGGCAATCACTTCGGGACCGCCGCGATAGGGCACGTGGGTGCCTTCGATGCCGGCGGCGAGAAGGAATTTTTCGGCGCTGATATGCACGGCGCTGCCGACGCCGACCGAACCAAAGGAGATCGAGCCGGGCTTCGCCTTGGCGTCGGCAATGAAATCCTGGATGGTCTTCCAGGGCCGCTCTTTCGGCACGATCATGACATTGGCGCTGGAGCCGATCATCAGCACGGACGAAAGGTCTTTGGTCGCGTCGAAAGAAAGATTCGGGAAGATTGCCGGCGCAATGGTCAGCGCCGAGGAATGCGCGAGCACGTTGTAGCCGTCAGGCTCCGCCTTGGCGACGAGGCCGGTGCCGAGCGTGCCGCCGGCGCCGGCGCGGTTCTCGATCACGAAGGGCTGGCCGAGCTCGGCCGAGAGCCGATCGAACACCAGGCGCGGCACCACATCGGTGGCACTGCCCGCGCCGAACGGGATCGTCGCCTTGATCAGGCGCGAGGGCCAGGTCTCCGCCTGTGCAACTGCGGCAAACAAACTCGCGGCGATGAGAATGGAAAACAACTTGCGCATCATGGCTCTCGATTTCGATTGACGCCGCGGCGCTGCAAGAACCGTTCCGCTGGCCGCCGGGTTTGCCAACCCCGAAACCAGTCTCCTATTCCACCAGCGTGAACTGCAGCAGGAGCGTACGCTGGATCATCGAGAAATTATCGTCGGAGATCATGGTGATCACGGTGTCGCCTTCGGCCGTGGTGTGGGCGTCGATGCCTTCCATGTTGTCGATCTCGTTGCCGAGGTCGGCATTGAAGACCGAAGGACCGTCGAGGACGGCGCCCGGCATCACGGACGCAAGCTCGACGCGGCGGATGCGGATGCCGACGCCGCCAACCCAGGAGAATTTGCGCTCGAGCAGCAGCAGGTCGCCGGAGGGCAGCAGCACCGCGTCGCTGATGTCGAAATTGTCGGTGCGGCGAACGGAAAACTGCCCCGGCGTCTTGCCGCCGACCAGGAAGCCGATGATGTTGCCCCGCGCATCGAGGCCGCGCTCAGAGATCGCGATCAGCGTTCCCGCCAGCGGCTGGCCTTGCGGCACCATCACCAGCGCCTCCAGCCCCTTGTTGTTCGGAAGCCGTTTCGCGGCCGGCGGGAGCGGCACCACCTCGCCACGTGCGCGCGTGAATCCCTTGGCGAAATCGAACCGCAGCACCTGGTTGACACGCTCGAGCCCGACATAAACGAACGAGCCGTCGAGCGCCATGGATTCCGAATCGTACCAGCCGCGCGCGGTGATCGGCCTGCCATCCGGGCCGAGCAGCGGCGCCGCCTCGACATCGGCGAGCCCCGTCATCTCGCGGCCTTTGTAAACGATGCGGCCGGTGAACCAGCTACCGTGGTCGCTGAGGGCGATGAAGCGTTCGCCCTTTGCATCGAGCCGCAACGCCGACAGGCCGCCGAAGCCGCGAAACGAGGAGGTCAGCACCAATCCGCTGCGATATTCCAGCGCGCCGAACCTGACATGCGCGCGGTCGCGGATGTCGAAGGAAGCTAGCGGCCGCGCATTGACATCGATCGAGACCGGCGCCGCCACCGTGGACTCGCTCGGCAGGATCGGTTTCGTCGGCGGCTCGAGAACGGTCTGCGCGCGCGCCGCGGATGGCAGCGCCGTGGTCGCAAGACCCGCCGCGGCGATGCCCAGGAAGCGGCGGCGGGAAAGATCTCCATCCCTCATGGTGAGGAGGCGCATTCGCGCCGTCTCGAACCATGAGGCCCGGCAGCTTCCTCGTCGTCCGAGGGGCAGCGGCGACGCCGCTCCTCGGGATGAGACGATCCGTTGGCGCGGCGCGTCATGTCATGATGTTCAAGAATGCAGCCGCCTGGGCCGACGTTCCGCGGGAGCAGGGCCGTGAGTCTCGCTGAAGAGCTCGGCGAGCTTCTCGGTGATGGCGCCGCCGAGTTCTTCGGCATCGACGATGGTGACGGCGCGGCGATAGTAGCGCGTGACGTCGTGGCCGATGCCGATCGCGATCAGCTCGACCGGCGAGCGGGTCTCGATCTCCTCGATGATGTGGCGCAGATGCCGCTCGAGGTAGTTGCCGGGATTGACCGACAGCGTGGAATCATCGACCGGCGCGCCGTCGGAGATCATCATCAGGATCTTGCGCTGCTCGGAACGCGCCAGCAGGCGCTTGTGCGCCCAGTCCAGCGCCTCGCCGTCGATGTTCTCCTTGAGCAAGCCCTCGCGCATCATCAGGCCGAGATTCTTCCGCGCCCGCCGCCACGGCGCGTCGGCTGACTTGTAGATGATGTGACGGAGATCGTTGAGCCGGCCGGGATTCGGCGGCTTGCCGGCGGCGAGCCAGGCTTCGCGGGACTGCCCGCCCTTCCAGGCGCGCGTCGTGAAGCCGAGGATCTCGACCTTGACGCCGCAGCACTCCAGCGTGCGCGCCAGGATATCGGCGCAGGTGGCGGCGACCGTGATCGGACGGCCGCGCATCGAGCCGGAATTGTCGAGCAGCAGCGTCACCACGGTGTCGCGGAAGGTCGCTTCCTTCTCGCGCATGAACGACAGCGGGTGATAGGGATCGGTGACGACGCGCGACAGGCGCGCGGGATCGAGAATCCCCTCTTCGAGATCGAATTCCCAGGCGCGGTTCTGCTGCGCCATCAGGCGGCGCTGCAACCGATTGGCCAGCCGCGCGACGATGCCCTGCAGATGCGCGAGCTGCTTGTCGAGATAGGAGCGCAGGCGCTCCAACTCGTCATGGTCGCAGAGGTCTTCGGCCGCGACGATCTCGTCGAATTTCGGTGCAAAGGCGTGATATTCGGGACCGCGCGGCTCGTTGCCGCCACGCGTGTTCGGCCGCGTCGCCTCGCCCGGCGTTTCGTCGTCGCCGAGCTCGCCGTCGTCGAAGGTGTCGCTGGTGGACGCCTGCGCGCTTTCCATCGCACTCTCGGACATCTCTTCCGAGGTCGTCTGCGCCTGGTCGGCGCTCATCTCCTGCGCGGCGTCGGAATCAGGCGAGCCTTCGGCGCCGGACTGATCGCTCTCGCCATCCGGATTTTCATCCTGGTTGTCGTCCTCGTCGGAGTCCATGTCGCGCTCGTCGCCGAGGTCGAGCGCCGACAACAGATCATGCACGAGGTCGCCGAACCTGGCCTGGTCCTCGGTGAATCGCGCCAGTTTATCGAGCCGCGTGCCGATCTTGTCTTCCAATAGCGGGCGCCAAAGGTCGACCATCTTGCGCGCAGCCTGAGGGGGCGCCAGTCCGGTCAGCCGCTCGCGCACCAGCATCGCCAGCGCATCCGCCAGCGGCGCATCGGCGCGGTCGGTGATCTCGTCATACTTGCCGCGGTGAAAATGATCGTCGAGCATCGCGTTGAGGTTTTTCGCAACGCCCGCCATCCGCCGCGAGCCGATCGCCTCGACGCGCGCCTGCTCGACCGCCTCAAACACGCCGCGCGCCTGCGGATTGCCCGGGATCAGCTTGCGATGCACCTTGGGATCGTGACAGGCGAGCTTCAGTGCGATCGAGTCCGCGTGGCCGCGCACGATCGCGGCGTCACGCTTGGTCAGTTTGCGCGCAGGCTCCGGCAGTCGCGCCTTGCCGGGCGCAAGCCCCGGGCGTTCGGCGGCGAAGGAGACTTCGAGCTCCGGCGCCTTCGCGATCGCCTTCAGGCACGAGGTCACCGCGCGCTTGAACGGCTCGGTCGGCGCTTCCTTCGTTCCGCGGAATTTCGAGTTGGAGATGGTCATCTCGATCTCACCGTCGTCCTCGCGAAGGCGGGGACCTATAACCACAGGAAGAAGTTGTTGAGCGCGATGGCGGCCCCAATCTTCGCAACAACCACGTCCTGGGGTTATCGCGACGAGCGCGAGCGCTCGCTCGGGAGATCCCGGATCGCGCTTCGCTTGTCCGGGACGACATCGTCGGTCCTTAGCTGAGCGCTACGTTGACAGCGGATTCGGGCAGCTCCGCATTGAAGCAGCGCTGATAGAATTCAGCCACCAGCGGCCGCTCGAGCTCGTCGCACTTGTTGAGGAAGGTGACGCGGAAGGCAAACCCGATATCGCCGAAGATCTCGGAGTTTTCCGCCCAGGTGATCACCGTGCGCGGGCTCATCACCGTCGACAGATCGCCATTGGCGAAGGCGTTGCGGGTGAGATCGGCGAGCCGCACCATCTTGTTGACGATGTCGCGGCCTTCCTGGCTGCGATAGTGCTTCGCCTTGGCGAGCACGATCTCGACTTCCTCGTCATGGGCGAGGTAGTTCAATGTGGTGACGATCGACCAGCGGTCCATCTGGCCCTGGTTGATCTGCTGGGTGCCGTGATAGAGGCCCGACGTGTCGCCAAGGCCGATCGTGTTGGCGGTCGCGAACAGACGGAACGCCGGATGCGGCTTGATCACCTTGTTCTGGTCGAGCAGCGTCAGCCGGCCGGAGACCTCCAGCACGCGCTGGATCACGAACATCACGTCAGGCCGGCCGGCGTCATACTCGTCGAACACCAGCGCGACATTGTGCTGCAGCGCCCAGGGCAGGATGCCGTCGCGGAACTCGGTGACCTGCTTGCCGTCCCGGACCACGATGGAGTCCTTGCCGACCAGGTCGATACGGCTGATATGGCTGTCGAGGTTGACGCGCACGCAGGGCCAGTTGAGCCGCGCTGCAACCTGCTCGATATGGGTCGACTTGCCGGTGCCGTGATAGCCGGTGACCATCACGCGGCGGTTCCTGGCGAAGCCGGCGAGGATCGCGAGCGTGGTGGCGCGGTCGAAGCGGTAATCCGCATCAACCTCCGGCACGTGCGGGTCGACTTCCGCATAGGCCGGCACCTCAAGGTCGCTATCGATGCCGAACACCTGCCGGACCGATACTTTCATGTCGGGCAAGCCGACGGTGTCTTCCAATGTGGTCTGGGCGGCGGTCGTCATTCGTCCTCCGAGGTCCCGGGAATCCCGAAACCAGATTATTCGTTTGGCTGCGGATTGGGTGCTCTGCACAAGCCTAGCAGAGTGCAACCGCCGGCAGAAGCCCGCGGCACGATCAAAGTTCCGTTGTCCTTTCATAAAGATAGGTGCTGGACGCGGTTTTTGGAGGGCTGCCCTGCGAATCGCGCTGCACTTTGCCGCGAGGGCCTGCCGCGATCCCTTTCCACGCCAGCGGCGAGTTGTTAGCTCTGGAGGTCAGGCAAGACCGTGAGCTGCGGGAATTTTGTGACCACATTCCTCGACCCCCTGATCACTTTCGTTTCGGCCCATGCGTGGCTTGCCTATCTGACGCTGTTTTTGGCCGCCTTTCTGGAGGCGGTTCCGGTGGCGGGGTCGCTGGTGCCGGGCTCGACCATCATCCTGGCGATGGGCGCGCTGATCCCCGGCGGCGAGCTGAAGCTCTGGCCCGTGCTGGCGGCCACCGCCGCAGGCGCCCTGCTCGGCGACGGCTCCGCCTACTGGATCGGCCATCGCCGCCAGCGCGAGATTCTGAGCGCATGGCCGCTGTCCGGCTATCCGCGCCTGATCGAGCAGAGCGAGGCATTCTTCCACCGTTGGGGCACGCTCGCGGTGTTCTTTGCGCGCTTCGTGCCGCCGTTCCGCGCCTTCGTGCCGCTCACCGCCGGCGCGCTGGATATGCCGCCGGTGCGCTTCTACAGCGTCAATATCCCCGCGGTCCTGCTCTGGGCGCCGGTGCATGTGCTGCCGGGCGTGCTCGCGATCTCGGCGCTGCATGAGTATGGCGGGCTGCCGTATCACCATCATGTCGGCAAGCATATCTGGATCCTGGCGGTGATCGGCGGCGCCTTGATCCTGACGCTGGTGCTCTGGATCATCCGCCGCCGGCGCGGCGTGATCGAGCCAGCGGCAAAGTCCGGCACGTAGCCTGGGTGGAGCCAACGGGTCGCGCGAACGCGCGCCCGATGACAGGCTCCGCGCAACCGGGGACATCCCTATCAATGGTCGCCGGCGGTCCCGGGTTACGCTGGCGCTTCACCCGGGCTACGCATCTCAAATGGTTTTGGCGGCCGCGCTGCGTCCGGGCGCCGGCCCGACATATCGTGCGCGCGGGCGGATCAGCCGGCCGTGCTGCAATTGCTCGCTGGCATGCGCGATCCAGCCGACGCTGCGCGCCATCGCGAACAGCGCAAGCTCGCTGCCGACCGGAAGCCGCAGGCTGTGCACCAGCACGGCCAGCGCATAGTCGATATTGACGAACTCGCCGGTCGCCTCCGCGATCCGCTCCGGAACCTCCCTGGTGAATTTGCGCGCGGCGCCGGTGCGTGCGAGCGCATCCAACAGCGACTGCGCACGAGGATCGCCGCGCCGGTAGACGCCATGGCCGAAACCGGCGAAGCGCTCGCCGAGCGCGACACGCTCGCGGATCACGGGTTCGACGTCCTGGTCGACGAGCGTCTTCACCAGCCGTGACGCCAATACGCCGGCGCCGCCGTGCTTCGGACCCTTCAGCGCGGCGAGCCCGGCGATGACGGCGTCATAGAGATTGAGCCCGGTCGAGGCGGCGCAGCGCGCCGTGAAGGTCGAGGCATTCAATTCGTGATCGGCGAGCAGCACCAACGTGCGGCGGATCAGGTCGGCGGCATGCTTGTTGTCGCCCGCCCAGGCGTCGGCGATCTGCACATGTAACGGTTCGGACGACGGCTCGCGGTTCAGCATGGTCGCAACCAGCAGCCTGACGATGCGCGCGCCGACCATGGCGCGGCCGTCTGGCGCGCGGGTGAAGGCACGCGGATCGGCGCTTGCGGCCAGCGCCAGCACGGCAATGGCACGGTCGATCGGTGCGGCGCGGCGCGCGGCCTCCGCGATGGCACGCATCTCGTCCGAGACGAACGGGCAGTTGCCCGGCGCGAAGGGATCGACGCCCGTCACGTCCCACAACAGCGTCGCCGTGTGTTCGAGCGTGTCTTTCTCGGCGAGATCGACGCAGTTCACGCCGCGGTAGATCGGCCCGTCCTCTGTGATCGTCGCGATCGCCGAGTCCATCACCGGCAGATCGGCATCGAAGCTGCGCAGGCCCCGCGGCTCCGGCGACGGGGTACGGCGCTCCTTCAACCCGCGCACATCCTCAGCGCGATAACGGTGGCTGCGGGAATCCGCCGATGGCTCGGAGCGGATCAGGCCGCGGCTGACATAGGCGTAGAGCGTGGCCGGAGAGATCGCGAGCTCAGCCGCTGCCTCGCGGGCGGAGAGGTAAAGGCCATCGGATTTTTTCATCTTGATTAAGCTAATCAAGATTGATCAATCTGTCGAGAGGATCGACTTTCCTAATCACGAAAGGAGATCCGCCATGAATATCCAGGTGACCAAGAGCCCGATCGGACTGGACGGCATTCCCGCCGCCGAAACGGTGCTCAGCCATGTCGACGGCGAGCGCGGCGAACTCATCGTCGCGGGCGAGCACGTCCGTGTGCTCGCCTCGACATCGAGCTTCGAGGGCGTCACCGCGCGATTGTGGAATGCGGCGACCGGAAGCTCGCTCAGCGAGGCCAATGTGCGCGCCAAGCTCGGCGCCGCGCGCGAGCGCGCCTTCGCGAGACTGCCGGAACTACTGCCGGCGACCCGCGGCATGTCGATCGTGGATGGCTTCCGCGCCGCGGTCGCGGGCTTGCGCGCCGAAAACGGGCTCGAGCACGAAGCGACGATCGTCGGCGCCTTTCCGGTGATCGCCGGCGCGCTGGTGCAGTGGGCCAAGGGCCACGATCCGCTCGCTCCCGATCCGAATGTCAGCCACGCCGCGGATACGCTGACGATGCTGCTCAACCGCAAGCCGGAGCCGCGCGAGGTCGCGGCACTGGATGCCTATCTCGTCACGGTCTGCGATCACGGCATGAACGCCTCCACCTTCGCGACGCGCGTGGTGGCCTCGACGCAGGCCGACCTGTTCGCGGCCGTCACCGCCGGCTATTGCGCGCTGACCGGGCCGCTCCATGGCGGCGCGCCGGAGCCGGTACTTGAGATGCTCGATGCGATCGGGACGCGCGAGCGCATCAGGCCCTGGGTCGATGCGGCGCTGGCGCGCGGCGAGCGGCTGATGGGATTTGGCCACCGCGTCTATCGCGTGCGCGACCCCCGCGCGGATGTGCTGAAGGATGCGATCGAGCGGTTAGCTGCCGAAGGCGCCGACCTGCCATTCGCCGGTGAGGTCGAGGCCTACATCCGCGAGGCGCTGCGGCGGAAGAATCCGACCCGGCCGCTGGAAACGAATGTCGAGTTCTTCACCGCGATCCTGCTCGATGCGCTTTCCATTCCGCGGCAGGCCTTCACGCCGATCTTCGCGGTGGCGCGCTCTGCGGGATGGACCGCGCATGCGCGCGAACAGCAGCGCACCGGCCGGCTGATCCGGCCAAGCTCGTCCTATGTGGGGCCAATGCCGAAAGTGTGAGGCGCAGACCGTCAATGGGACGACAGCAGCGACACAAATTCCGCCGTCGTCCCGGGCTTGACCCGGGACCCATAACGACTGACGTGAATTGTAACTAAGACTGGGCCGACATTTTGCCGTAACCACGGGATCCTGTGGTTATTATGGGTCCCGGGTCAAGCCCGGGACGACAGTGTGCTACGCCTCGCGCACCACCGTCTTTAGATAGTTATACGCCTTGATGATCTCGATCAGGCGGTCTTCGGTAGAACGATCGCCACCGTTGGCGTCGGGATGGTGCTGCTTCACCAGCGCCTTGTACTTCGCCTTGACGTCTTCGAGCGTCGCCTCGGCGGAGAGTCCCATCACCTGCAGTGCCTTGCGCTCGGCGTTCATTACCTTGCGCGCCTCGGGCTTGGCCTGCGCGCCGGGGCCAGGCCGCCAGCCAGCACGGCCATTGAGTTCGGAGAACACGTTAAAGGGATCGGCGGCGCCGCCGAGATCGTCCTCGGCACTACCCTTGCCATGCTTGGCGCTGGTGTTGGCGCCCATCTTCCAGGTCGGGCGATGGCCGGTCAGCGCATCCTTCTGGTAGCGCGCCACCGCCTCGGGATTCATGCCCTGGAAGAAATTGTAGGACTGGTTGTATTCGCGAACATGGTCGAGGCAGAAATGCCAATACTCGCGCGAGTTCTCGCGGCCCTTCGGCGCGCGGTGCGAACCCTTGTTCTGACAGCCGGCCCATTCGCAGGTGATGGCTTCCTGGCCAGCCTGCGCCTGGCGCTTCGCACTCACCTTCGTCGGCTTGATGCGAATGGAGTCGAAGAATTTTGATGAATCGATCGCCATGACTGACTTTGACTACGCAATGCAAAAAGCTTCAAGTCTTGACATTGCGAATACCTCTGCTTCGGATGTGCCATTGACGAAATGCAGCCTTCGAACTATTGCCGCCGCCATGAGCACAAGAGATGTTATTATAAACAAGTTGCGTGAAGCTTTCTTGCCCGAAAGCCTCGAGGTCCACGATGAATCACATCTGCATGAGGGCCACGCGGGGCATCGGCCAGGCGGCGAGACGCATTTCCGTGTCTATATTGTATCTCAAGCGTTCGAAGGGAAGAGCCGGATCGAACGCCATCGCATGATTAATGCGGCACTCACCCAGGAACTCGCGGATGGCGTGCATGCGCTCGCGATCCATGCGCAAGCTCCAGTGGAACGACCGCGCTGAGGGACGCCGCCTGGAAATTTAGCTGAAGAACACGAGCGAACTGCGGTTTTGATCAACGTCGCGCAAGACGCCACGGCTGTTTTCCTTTATCAGAAATAGCTGCCTGGGCGATGGACAGTTCCATTGGAATTGGGCAGGCTCATTGCACCATCGTCACCTGTAACGAGGGGCTGTCAGATGGTTCACTGGGCACATCTGCGATTGGCCGCGGCCCTGATGGCAATGCTGGCGCTCTCTGTGCCCGTACCGGCTGCGGCACAGGCCATGCCGAGCCCGCTCGTTCAGGAAGTGCTCGTGAAAAGCATTCTGGTGACGCTGAGCGATGCCGTCGCCGCCAATAATTTCACGGTCCTGCACGCCAAGCTCTCAAAGCCGTTCGCCGGGCAGTTTCCGCCGGAGAAGCTGCAGGCCGTCTTCAAGGATCTCGTCGACAAGCACGCGGTGTTCGACGCCGTGGTGGCAAAGCCCGTCGTTGCAGACGAGGAGGCAAAGATTGACGACAAGGGCGTGCTGCGCCTGAAGGGCCATTTCGAGACCACACCGAAGCAGGTGAAGTATCAGCTCGCCTTCATCCCCGCCGACGGCACCTGGAAGCTTTCCGGCATCACCATCGACATTGAATAGGCGCCCTGCCTGATCCTCATCCTCCTGCCCGATCCTCATCCTGAGGAGCGCGCAGCGCGTCTCGAAGGATGGGGCCCCGCCGCTTCCGCGCATTCCGCGGCGGCACCTCGGCCTCGCCCTTCGAGACGGCCGCTGCGCGGCCTCCTCAGGGTGAGGAGATGGAGCGGATATGCGCTGCGCGAGCTGACTAGAACGCCGTCCCCGCGCGCTTCGGCCTGGGCTCTTCGGCCTCGGCTTCGCGTGGCAGCGCGGTGATGCGCAGTGCCGTGATGCGGTTGCGCTCGCGGCGCAGGACGCGGAAGCGGAAGCCGTGGAAGGTGAAGCTCTGGCCGCGTTCGGGAATCGAGCGCGCTTCATGGATCACGAGACCCGCCACGGTCGTGGCTTCCTCGTCTGGCAAATGCCAGTCCATCGCACGGTTGAGATCGCGGATCGGCACCGAGCCGTCGACCACCACGGAGCCGTCGGGCTGGGCACGAACACCCGCGACCACCACGTCGTGCTCGTCGGAAATGTCGCCGACGATCTCCTCCAGGATATCTTCCAGTGTCACCAGGCCTTCGACTTCGCCATACTCGTCGACGACGAGGGCGAAGTGCGTCTTGCGGCGGCGGAACGCCTTGAGCTGCTCGGAGACGGGCCGCATCTCCGGCACGAACCAGGGCGGCAGCGCGATGGTGGAGACGTCGATGCTCGACGTGTCGCCATCGGCGGCGCGGATGGCGCGCAGCAAATCCTTGGCGTGCAGCACCCCGATGATGTTCTCGGGCTTGTCGCGCCACAGCGGAATGCGGGTGTACTCGGTGGCGAGCACCTCGCGCACGAGTTCCTCCGGCGGCAGGTCCGCGTTGATCATGGTCATTTCGGTGCGATGGACCATCACGTCCGACACCTGCAACTCGCGCAGATCCAGGAGCCCGCCGAACATGTCGCGGTCCAGCTTCTCGACCTTGCCCTCATGATGCAACAGGTCGACGGCGCCGCGCAGTCGCTCGGTCGGCGACAGGATGGCCTGGTTGGCGCCGACCTTGATGCCGAAGAGTTTCATCAGAGCGAGCACGATGAACTCGATCACGGTCAGGAACGGTCCGAGCAGATAGACGGTGACCTTCATCGGCCGCGCCACCAGGAGCGATATCCGGTCGGGCGCGTTGATCGCGATGGTCTTCGGCAGCACCTCGGCGAAGATCACGACCGTCACCGTCATCACCGCGGTCGCATAGAGCACGCCGACATCGCCAAACCAGGCGGTGAGGATGCCGGTTGCGAGCGCCGATGCGCCGATATTGGCGATGTTGTTGCCGAGCAGCAGCGCGCCGATCAGCCGCTCGCGCATGTTGAACAGGCTGGAGACGACGCCGGCCTCGCGGTTGCCCTGCTTGGACAGCCGCAGCATGCTGGCGCGCGAAGCGCCGGTCAGCGCGGTCTCGCTCGCCGCGAAAAAGGCGGAGACCAACAGGCAGACGACGACGATTGCGAACGAAACCCAGGTCAAGCTACGTCATCCGAGCAGCGTCTTTGTCTTGGGCATGATCTCTTCGGAAAACCGGTTCCCACTTTTCCGGATCATGCTCTTAATTCTCGGCCAATTTTGCCTTCAGAAAGTCACGCACCGGCGCAGGTTCGACGTCGCGCGCGATCACCGCGCGGCCGACGGCTTCCAGCAGAATGAAAGTCAGCTTGCCGCGCTTGACCTTCTTGTCCTGCGCCATCAGCGCCATCAGCGCGTCGGCATCGGCCAGTCCTTCCTGGGCGAAGCCGCCGATATCCTGCAGCCGGGTCGGCAATCCCACCGCGGCGAGGTGGCGTTTCACGCGCGCCGCGTCCGCTTGCGCGATCATGCCGAGGGAAGCGGAAAATTCTGCCGCCAGCGTCATGCCGATGGCAACGCCTTCGCCGTGGAACAGCCGGTCGGAAAAGCCCGTCGCCGCTTCCAGCGCGTGACCGAACGTGTGGCCGAGATTGAGCAGCGCGCGCTCGCCGGTCTCGCGTTCGTCGCGCGAGACGATCGCGGCCTTGGCGCGGCACGAGGTTGCGATCGCGTGCTCGCGCGCCGCGCCGCCCGAGAAGATGTCGGCGTGACTGGCTTCCAGCCAGGCGAAGAAAGCCTCATCGCCAAGCACGCCATATTTGGCGACCTCCGCATAGCCGGCACGGAACTGACGCGGCGACAGCGTGTCGAGCACGGCCGTATCGGCGACGACAAGCACCGGCTGGTGGAAGGCGCCGATCAGGTTCTTGCCCTGCGGCGAGTTGATCCCCGTCTTGCCGCCGACCGAGGAATCGACCTGCGCCAGCAGGGAGGTCGGAACCTGCACGAAATCGACGCCGCGGCGCAGGATGGCCGCGGCAAAGCCCGCGAGATCGCCAACCACGCCGCCGCCGAGCGCGATCACGAGATCGTTGCGCTCGATCTTGGCCGCGATCAGCGCTTCGCTGACCTGGGTCAGGCCGGCATAGCTCTTCGAGCCCTCGCCCTCCTCGACGATGATGCGCGAACTCGAAATGCCCGCCGCCGCAAGCGACGCTTCGGTCGGCTCCAGCCAATGCATCGCCACGGTGCGGTCGGTGACGATGGCGGTGCGCGTACCCGGGCGGAGCGCCGCAATGCGCGGCCCGAGCGACGGCAGCACCTCGCGCCCGATCACGATGTCGTAGGCGCGGTCGCCGAGCGCGACATCGACGGTGATGGTATCAGAATGTTTCAGTGGCGCAGTCATGATGGGATGCTAATTCCGTTGGTTGCCGGTTGTGCCGTGCCGCTGCCACAGAGATGGGTATGCAACGCTTCGAGGCACTCTTCGACGATCCGGTCATGCGGCACGTCGCGCGACGAAATCGTCAGGTCAGCGCTCCGGTAGACCGGCTCGCGCTCGCCGAGCAGACGGTTGACCGTCCCCTCGGGATCCGCGGTCTGCAACAGCGGGCGGTCCGCACGGCGCCGCACCCGGCGCATGATGACATCGGCATCGGCGCGCAGCCAGAGCGAGATTGCCTTGGCACGGATGCAGTTGCGGGTCTCCTCACGCATGAACGCGCCGCCGCCGGTGGCGAGCACTGCCGGCCCGTCGCTAAGCAGGCGCGCGATTACCCGCGCCTCGCCATCCCTGAAATAGGCCTCGCCATGGGTTTCGAAAATCTCCGGGATCGACATGCCCGCCGCCGCCTCGATCTCGGTGTCGGCATCGGTGAAGGATAGCCTCAGCCGCGCGGCCAGCCGCCGGCCGATGGTCGATTTGCCGGCGCCCATCATGCCCACCAGCACGATCGACCTCGACCCCAGCGCGGCCAGGATGTCGGCCTCCAGGGACGGGAGCGCAGGTAGCGGTGGAGCGCTGTCTGGCATCTAAAGCTCGGTCTCTCGGCGAATTTGCGGCATTCCGGTCACCTATACTACCCCCGCCGATACCGTTGCCAGAGTCTTGCAACGGCTGAGGGAACATGGTGGATGATGCCGATGGTTAATTCGCCGCCCGAGCCTTCGATATGCCGAGCCTGTTCCGCTTCCTGACGGTCGTCGCCGTGATCGGCGGGATCGGCTACGGGATCATCTTCGCGCTGGCCAATTTCGTGACCCCGAAACCGCGGGAAATGACGGTGACGATCCCGCCGGATAAGTTCCTCAAGAAATAGCCGCTATGATTCGGGGATGCGTTCCAAGACACGTTCCAGCACATCAGATGCCGGGCTGATCAGCCTGTTCCTCGACATGCTCGCGGCCGAACAGGGCGCGGGCGAGAACACGCTCGACGCCTATCGTCGCGACCTCGAGGACCTCTTCGAATTCCTCACCCATGCCGGCAAGAGCTTTGCCGGCGCGGACACCCAGACGCTGCGCGACTACCTCGCCGACCTCGACACGCGCGGGTTCAAATCAACCAGCGTCGCCCGCCGGCTTTCCTCGATGCGGCATCTGTTCCGATTCCTGCTCAACGAGCGCATCCGCAGCGACGATCCTGCCGCGATCCTCTCTGGCCCGAAGCGCGGCCGCGGCCTGCCCAAGGTGCTGTCGATCGCCGACGTCGACCGCATGCTGACCCGGGCGAAGGAACTCACGCAGACCGACACGACGCCGGCGCAGCGGCTGCGCGCGCTCCGGCTCCATTGCCTGCTCGAGGTGCTGTACGCCACCGGCTTGCGCGTCTCCGAACTGGTCTCGCTGCCGCTATCGGCGGCGCGGCGCGATGCCCGCATGATCGTGGTGCGCGGCAAGGGCAACAAGGAGCGGCTGGTGCCGCTGAACGAGGCTTCGCGGCAGGCGATGGCCGATTATCTCACGGCGATGCAGGTCATGAAGCCGGAAAAGAAGGCCGCGCCGTCGAAATGGCTGTTTCCCTCCTTCGGCGAGAGCGGTCATTTGACACGGCAACACTTTGCCCGCGATCTCAAGGAATTGGCGGCGGCTTCCGGCCTGGCGCCGCGGCTCGTTTCCCCGCACGTGCTGCGGCATGCTTTTGCCAGCCACCTCCTGCACAACGGCGCGGACCTGCGGATCGTCCAGACCCTGCTCGGCCACACCGACATCTCCACCACCCAGATCTATACCCATGTGGTCGAGGAGCGGCTGAAGAGCCTGGTGCGCGACCTGCATCCGCTGGCGGAGAAGGCTTAGCCCGGTCGATCCCCGGATTACGCTTCGCTCCATCCGGGCTACGGGTTACGCCTTGACTTCGGCGGCTTCTCACAGGAAAGAGCGTCACCGCTTGCGGTCAGCCCACGCGCCTCGGCTTAGGCTGCGTGTTAACTTATTGAAGATACAAAACTTCTCTTCGAGACCCCAGACCCGCTTCGCCGCCCGCCAGGTTCCTTCCTATATTGCCGTAATGCCGGATCAGATGCGCAGTTACCTCGACTTCGAAAAACCCGTCGCCGAGCTTGAATCCAAGATCGACGAATTGCGCGCGCTGGCGGCGTCCGGCAGCGACATCGGCGACGAGATCGCGCGGATCGAGGAGAAGGCCGGCCAGGCGCTGGCCGACCTTTATGCCAATCTGACGCCCTGGCAGAAGACGCTGGTGGCCCGGCACCCGCAGCGGCCGCATCTCACCGATTTCGTCAGCGCGCTCATCACCGAATTCACGCCGCTGGCTGGCGACCGCAAATTCGCCGACGACGAAGCCCTGCTCGGCGGCTTCGGCCGCTTCCGCGGCGAGAGCATCTGCGTGATCGGCCAGGAGAAGGGCGCCTCCACCGAGAGCCGGATCAAGCACAATTTCGGCATGGCGCGGCCCGAAGGCTACCGCAAGGCGGTCCGGCTGATGGAAATGGCCGACCGTTTCGGCATCCCGGTACTCTCCCTCGTCGATTCGGCCGGCGCCTATCCCGGCATCGGCGCGGAGGAGCGCGGACAGGCCGAAGCGATTGCGCGCTCGACCGACGCCTGCCTGTCGCTGGGCGTCCCCAATGTCGCGATCATTACCGGCGAGGGCATGTCGGGCGGCGCGATCGCGATCACCACGGCCAACCGCGTCCTGATGATGGAGCACGCGATCTACAGCGTGATCTCGCCGGAGGCGGCATCCTCGATCCTGTGGCGGGACGGCACCAAGGCGCAGGAAGCCGCCAACAGCATGAAGATCACCGCCCAGGACATGCTGCGATTCGGCGTGATCGACCAGATCCTGAAGGAGCCGCCGGGCGGCGCCCATCGCGATCCCGCCGCCATGATCGCGTCCACCGGCGATGCCATCGCGCAGGCCTTCGACGACCTACGAAATCTTGATGCGGACGCGATCCGCAAGCAGCGCCGCCAGAAGTTTCTCGATATCGGCCGCAAGCTCGCCTAGCTGGCCGCAAATCGCGGCATTTTGCTCCAGGTCGGCCAGTTTGGCCGCAATTCGGCCTAGAGGCGGGTTTTTAACCCTTGCTTGACCATGCCTGTCATGGTTCCGGCCCGCCGGACCCCGTTCAGGTTGCGGGTGGGAAGTCCAAAGGTTAGTATTTTAACGATCGCTTCAAGGCATAAAGGCTGACTTGGGGTTGCCCGAAATGCCTGGTGGGTGTGGAGCTTGGACTTGAATCACCGCACGCTGGTTCGCGCGCTTCTGGCCTCGGCTGCCCTTGCGGCCGCTGTATTGCTCGCCGGTTGCAATAGCGACGACATCTCACTCGCATCGAATGCCAAGGCCAACCAGCCGGTGCCGCCGAAGCTGGTCGCGGCGATTGCCGAAAAGGACATGGATCTGCAGTCGCCGATCCTGGTCCGCCTGTTCAAGCAGGAAGCCGAGCTCGAAGTCTGGAAGCAGGACCGCTCCGGCAGGTTCGCGCTGCTGAAGACCTATCCGATCTGCCGCTGGTCCGGCGATCTGGGCCCGAAGATCCGCGAGGGCGACCGCCAGGCGCCGGAGGGCTTCTATACGATCAGCCCCGGCCAGATGAACCCGCAATCGGCCTACTATCTCTCCTTCAACACCGGCTATCCCAACGCCTTCGACAAGGCGCTCGGCCGCACCGGCTCGCAGTTGATGGTGCATGGCGACTGCTCCTCGCGCGGCTGCTACGCGATGACCGACGAGCAGATCGCGGAGATCTATTCGCTCGGCCGCGAGTCCTTCTTTGGCGGCCAGAAGGCATTCCAGTTGCAGGCCTATCCGTTCCGGATGACGCCGGTGAACATGGCCAAGCACCGCAACAACCCGAACATGCCTTTCTGGAAGATGATCAAGGAAGGCTACGACCATTTCGAGGTGACGAAGCAGGAGCCGAAGGTCGACTTCTGCGAGAGGAAATATGTCTTCGACGCCGCCAAACCTGCGGGCGCTACCCGCGATCCGGCATTCGATGCGTCCGCCAAGTGCCCTGCCTATGTGATCCCGGACGAAATCGCGAGCGCCGTGCGCGAGAGGCAGCAGCAGGAGGCGGCCGAAGTCGCCAAGCTGATCTCCAAGGGCACGCCAGTGGCGCGGATGAACACCGGCATCGATGGCGGCATGAACAAGATCTTTGCCTCCAAGCTGCCGGAGGGCAGTACCGGCCTCTCCGAGGGCGGCGACAGCCAGAGCCTGGCGTCGCTGCAGTTGGCGCGTGCGCCCGGCACGATCCCATCCACCGTCAATCCGCCGAAGCCGAACCTGGCGCAGCCCGAAGAGCCGGTGGTGGCGGTGTCGTCGACCTCATCGACGTCATCGACCTCGTCGACCAAGGTCGCTTCCGCGACGCCCGCGACGCAGTCAGGCGAGCAGTCGGAAGGCTTCTTCTCCAGCATCGCCCGCAAGGTCGGGATCGGCGCCACGGCCGACGCCAACGCCGCCGCCACCAGCGTGCCGCCCTCCGCACCCGCGGCGGCCGCGAAGCCGAAGGCGGTCGAGGCCAGGGCTGCCGACGCCAAGGCTGTTGAGATCAAGGCTGCTCAGACCAAGCCGCAATCGGTCGTTCGCGTCGCACCGAAGCCCGACACCAAGCTCGCCGCCGTCAAGCCGACGCTCAAGCCGACCGTCACCGATGCGCCGGCGACCTCGACCGCCGCAGCCGCGCCGGCCGCCAAGGACACGCAACTCTCCGGCTCGCAGCCGATCGTGCAGCCGAACTCCTTCGACGGCCGCTTCGGAGCGATGAAGTAGGCGCGGCGCCGCGAGGGCCAGCGCTTCCTCTGTCGTCATTGCGAGCGCAGCGAAGCAATCCATGCCTCGGCAAGCGGCGCGATGGATTGCTTCGCTGCGCTCGCAATGACGTGCGGAGAGTTCTGATTCAAATGTCAAACAGCGATTCCGTAGGATGGGTAGAGCGCAGCGAAACCCATCAGCTTTGGGAGCAAGCTGCGCGAATGATGGGTTTCGCTTCGCTCTACCCATCCTACGTCGGATTCAAACGGCGGATGTGAGTCCACATTCTCGCGGCGCTTTGCGTCCGAGCTTTGCGTTCGTTTCACCCTCTCATTGAGCGGAGGGCGCAGGGAAAGCCGGGTGCCGGTTGCACCCGTGGGCCCCGTGCAACAAAAAGCACGGGGGTAGGACCACAGGTCAACCGAAGCATTCCGGCTTTCCCTGCGCGATGGTGTTACGGCTTCCTTCGTGCTCTCCCCGGTGACCGGGCTTTCTTGCCACCGTCACCCCAAGGGATGTTTCCATCCCCCAGGACTTAGCGCCAGCGTCGGGGCGCCAGGACCACACGACTTCGCCGTCCGTGAGCGCCACGCTCGTCAGTCGTGACACTCTCGTCCACCGCATCTCACCGCAACGTTCGTGACGATCGCGACCCGCCCCTCATCCGCCGTGAGACGCGCGGAGTTAAATCACTGATTTGCCCGACGACGGAAGTGGAATGTTTTTTGCGCGAGGGCTGGACAGACTTTTGCTGATTTGCCCGTCGGGTTGATTTGTCGCGCCCGAAGTAGCCACATCGTCATTGCGAGCCACCGGGTCGGCGCGGTAGCGCCGCCCGATGACAGGCTCCGCGAAGCAATCCACGTCTCCACTTGCGGCGCTATGGATTGCTTCGCGGAGCCTGTCGTCGGGCGCGCGTTCGCGCGACCCGTTGGCTCGCAATGACGGAGAGGAGTACCCTGCCCGCTTACGGGCAGCTCATCTCACGCGTACCTGCCGTGGCAGTGCTTGTACTTCTTGCCGCTTCCGCAGGGGCAATCCTCGTTGCGGCCGACCTTGCCCCAGGTGGCGGGGTTGTTGGGATCGCGGTCGGAGGGGGCGGCCTTCGGCACCAGCGAGGCGTTGGCGAAGGACATCTCGTCCTCGCCGGTGTTGGGATCGAGCTTGTGCACTTCCATCGCCGGCAGCACCGGCTGCTGCTCCTCCGGCGGGATGATCTCGACCCGCATCAATTGCGCGGTGACGGCCTCGCGCAGATGCGAGCTCATCTCCTGGAAGAGGTTGAAGGCTTCCGTCTTGTACTCCTGCAGCGGATCGCGCTGGCCATAGCCGCGCAGGCCGATCACCTGGCGCAGATGATCGAGCATGATCAGGTGCTCGCGCCAGAGATGGTCGAGCGTCTGCAACAGGATCGTCTTCTCGACGTAGCGCATCACGTCGGGACCCCATTGCGCGACCTTGGCCGCCATGCGCTCGTCGACATGCTTCTCGATCCGCGCCAGCAATTCCTCGTCGGCGATGCCCTCTTCCTTGGCCCATTCGTCGACCGGCAGGTCGACATCAAGCACGCGCTTCAATTCGTCCTTCAGCCCCGCCGCATCCCACTGCTCGGCATAGGCGTGCTCGGGGATGTGCTTGGCCACCAGATCCTCGATGAAGGCGTGGCGCATGTCGGTGACGGTCTCGGCGACACTCTCGTCCTTCATCAGTTCGACGCGCTGATCGAAGATCACCTTGCGCTGGTCGTTCTGGACGTTGTCGAATTTGAGCAGGTTCTTGCGGATGTCGAAGTTGCGCGCTTCGACCTTCTGCTGCGCCTTTTCCAGCGCCTTGTTGATCCAGGGATGGATGATCGCCTCGCCCTCTTTCAGGCCGAGCCGGGTCAGCATGCTGTCGAGCCGGTCGGACCCGAAGATGCGCATCAGATCGTCTTCCAGCGACAGGAAGAATTTCGAGCGGCCGGGGTCGCCCTGGCGGCCGGAGCGGCCGCGGAGCTGGTTGTCGATGCGGCGGGATTCATGCCGTTCGGAGCCGATGATGTAGAGGCCGCCTGGCTTGGTCACCGTCTTCGCCGGCTTGCTGCCCTTGGCGGGCTCGACCTCGACGACCTCCTCGGCCTTCAAGACGATCTCGCGGAAGCGCTCGATGTCGGCCTTGATCTGCTCGATCTTCTTCGCCTTCTCGGCTTCATCGGCGATGGCGGCCGTCTCCTGCTGGATCCGCATGTCGAGCGAACCGCCGAGCTTGATGTCGGTACCGCGGCCGGCCATGTTGGTCGCGATCGTGATCGCGCCGGGCACGCCGGCTTCGGCGACGATATAGGCTTCCTGCTCGTGGAAACGCGCGTTCAAGACCGCGAACTGTTTCGCCGGCTTGCCGGCGCGCGCAGCGGCATAGAGCTTGTCGAGCGCGCCGTGATTGCTGAAGTCGATCTGCTTGTAGCCGTGCTTGCGCAGGTACTCGGCCAGCACTTCCGACTTCTCGATCGAGGCGGTGCCGACCAGGACCGGCTGCAGTCGCTTGTTGGCGCGTTCGATCTCGGCGAGGATCGCTGCGTATTTTTCGTTCTGCGTGCGATAGACCTCGTCGTCCTCGTCGAGGCGCGCCACCGGCAGGTTGGTCGGGATCTCCAGGACCTCGAGCTTGTAGATGTCGAACAATTCGTCGGCCTCGGTCGCGGCCGTGCCGGTCATGCCTGCCAGCTTCTCGTACATCCGGAAATAGTTCTGGAAGGTGATGGATGCGAGCGTCTGGTTCTCCGGCTGGACCTGGACGTGCTCTTTGGCTTCCAGCGCCTGGTGCAGGCCTTCCGAGTAGCGGCGGCCCGGCATCATGCGTCCGGTGAACTCGTCGATGATGACAACCTCGCCGTCGCGGACGATGTAGTCCTTGTCGCGGGTGAACAGCGTATGTGCGCGCAGCGCCTGGTTGACGTGGTGGACGACCGAGACGTTCTCGACGTCGTAGAGCGACTCGCCCTTGAGCTGGCCGGCATCGCGCAGCAACCCTTCGAGCTTTTCCATGCCGCCTTCGGTCAGCGTCACCGTGCGCTGCTTCTCGTCGACGTCGTAGTCCGTCTTGTCGAGCTGGGGAAAGAACGTGTCGATGGTGTTGTAGAAATCCGAGCGGTCGTCGAGCGGGCCGGAGATGATCAGCGGCGTCCGCGCCTCGTCGATCAGGATCGAGTCGACTTCGTCGACGATGGCGTAATAGTGCCCGCGCTGGACCATGTCCTCCAGGCGGTACTTCATGTTGTCGCGGAGGTAGTCGAAACCGTATTCGTTATTGGTGCCGTAGGTGATATCGCAAGCATAGGCCGTCTTGCGCTCGGCATCGTCGAGCCCGTGGACGATCACGCCGGTGCTCATCCCGAGGAAGGAATAGATCTGGCCCATCCAGCCGGAGTCACGGCGGGCGAGGTAATCGTTGACGGTGACGACGTGGACGCCCTTGCCGGCGAGCGCGTTGAGATAGACCGCGAGTGTTGCCACCAGCGTCTTGCCTTCGCCGGTCTTCATCTCGGCGATGTCGCCCTCATGCAGCACCATGCCGCCGATCAGCTGCACATCGAAATGGCGCTGGCCGAGGGTGCGCTTGGCGGCCTCGCGGACGGTGGCGAACGCAGGAACCAGAAGGTCGTCGAGCGTCTTGCCGTTCGCCAATTCCTGCCGGAATTCGGCGGTGCGGGCCTTCAACGCCTCGTCCGAAAGCTTTGCGAGTTCGGACTCCAATGCGTTGATGGCGTTGACGCGGGACTGGTATCCCTTCACCCGCCGGTCGTTGGCGGAGCCGAACAATTTGCGGGCGAGCGCGCCGATCATGCGTAGTTCCTGTTCTTCTGCGTTGCAACCGGAGCGTGGTGCAGCCGATCGTCTATCAACTCACCGTGACGCACCCCGGCAACGGCCCCAACCTGGGGCCCGATCCGCCAATTAAGTGGGAAGCAAGCAATCCAAGGTTCAACGGCCAAAAACGTAAGCAAAATGAGCGCTATCGCCATTGACACGATGGGCCAGAGATATGGCCCGCTCCGGGGGTTGTCAACGCTCGGCAGGATGTCAAGGAATTCATCATTTTGTCAGACTTTTCGCGTTGCCAAGGCGGCTTGATTGGGCGAGTGTCCGCCCGCTCAAGAGAAGTTCCCCCTGTTCGAGACAAGTTAAGGATTTTGCATGACCACCTCGTTCGCGGAAATGAAACCCGGCTTGCGTGTCGGCCTTGCGTCACTGGCCGTGGCCGGCTCGATCGCTGCCGTTCTCGCCTTTGGCCTGCCGGTCCGCGCCGAGGATGCCAACCCGGTGCTTGCCAAGGTCAACGGGCAGGAGATCCGCCAGAGCGATGTGGCGATTGCCGAAGAGGAACTCGGGCCGAGCCTGCAGCAGATGGACCCGGCGACGCGGAAGGATAACCTCCTGGCCTTCCTGATCGACATGAAGATCGTCGCCAAGGCCGCCGAGGACAAGAAGGTCGACAATACTGACGAGTTCAAGAAGCGTATCGCCTTCACCCGCAACCGGCTCCTGATGGACAGCCTGCTTGCCAGCGAGGGCAAGGCCGCGACCACCGACGACGCCATGAAGAAGGTCTATGAGGAGGCCTCCAAGCAGATCACCGGCGAACAGGAAGTGCATGCCCGCCACATCCTGGTTGAGACCGAGGACGAGGCCAAGGCGATCAAGGCCGAGCTCGCGAAGGGCGCCGATTTCGCCGAACTCGCCAAGAAGAAGTCCAAGGATCCCGGCGCCTCCGATGGCGGCGATCTCGGCTTCTTCACCAAGGAGCAGATGGTGCCGGAATTTTCCGCCGTCGCCTTTTCGCTCGAGCCGGGCAAGATCTCCGATCCCGTGAAGTCGCAATTCGGCTGGCACATCATCAAGGTCGAGGAAAAGCGCAACCGCACCGCGCCGCCGTTCGACCAGGTCAAGAGCCAGATCGAGACCTATGTGACCCGCAAGGCGCAGGCCGACTACGTCGCCAAGCTGCGCGAGGCCGCCAAGATCGAGCGCATGGACAAGCCGGAAGAGACCGCCAAGAGCGACAGCAAGCCGGACGCAACGGCCCCGGCCGCCAAGCCGTCCGACTCCAAGATGGCACCGCCGGCGAAGAAATAGTCGGGCGAGAAGTAGTTAGGTGGTCGTCCCGACGAAGGCCGGGACCCATAACCACCAGCCTGAGTTGGTGAGGGGCAACGAGCCTCCACGCAAGATAGATGGATCACGCGGTATGGGTCCCGGCCTTCGCCGGGACGACTGTGGGTGATCGTGTCGCGTCCCCTCTCCCGCTCCGACAATTGAGATGATACAGAGCGCTTCCCTCCTCGAAGCCGGAAGCTCTCCATGTCCACCGCCGTTTCTCCTCTCGCCCCGACAGACGTTCCCGATTTGCCCGCGATTGCGGGCGTCAGGCTTGCGACGGCGGCAGCGGGCATCCGCTACAAGGGGCGCACCGATGTGCTGCTCGCGGTGATGGAGAAGGGCACCACCGTCGCCGGCGTTTTCACCAAGTCCAAGTGCCCCTCGGCGCCGGTGGAATGGTGCCGCGCCAAGCTTGGCAAGGGCGGACCTACTAAGGGAGGATTTGCTCGCGCGCTGGTGGTCAATTCCGGCAATGCCAATGCCTTCACCGGCAAGACCGGCAAGCAGTCGACCGCGCTGACCGCGCAGATCGCCGCCAAGGCGGTCGGCTGCGGCGTCAATGAGGTGTTCCTGGCTTCCACCGGCGTGATCGGCGAGCCGCTCGATGCGACCAAGTTCGACGGGGTGCTGGCGACGCTGGCCAAACAAGCTGGGCCCGATGACTGGATGAGCGCTGCGAAGGCGATCATGACCACCGACACCTTCCCGAAGGTCGCGACCGCGACCGTCAAGCTCGGCAAGGCCAAGGTCACGATCAACGGCATGGCCAAGGGCGCCGGCATGATCGCACCCGACATGGCGACGATGCTCTCCTTCATCTTCACCGACGCGCCGCTGTCCTCAGCCGCGCTGCAACAGCTCCTGAAGAGCGGGGTCGAGGACACCTTCAATGCCGTCACCATCGACGGCGACACCTCGACGTCGGACACGCTATTGGCGTTCGCGACCGGCACCGCCGCCGCCGATGGCGCGCCGAAGATCAGCCGCGCCAGCGATCCGCGGCTGAAAGCGTTTACGAAAGCGTTCCGCGATGTGCTCGCCGACCTCGCCGAACAGGTGGCGCGTGACGGCGAAGGCGCGCGGAAACTGGTCGAGATCATCGTCGATGGCGCGACCACCAAGGCGTCGGCGCGCAAGATCGCGATGTCGGTGGCGAACTCGCCGCTGGTGAAGACCGCGATCGCCGGCGAGGACGCCAATTGGGGCCGCGTGGTGATGGCGGTCGGCAAGGCCGGCGAGCCGGCCAACCGCGACAAGCTCTCGATTTCCTTCAACGGCATCCGCGTCGCCAAGAGCGGCGCGCGCGATCCCTCCTACAACGAGCCGGAAGTCTCGCAGGCGATGAAGCAGCCGAAGATCCAGATCAAGGTCAACCTCGGCCTCGGCAAGGGCCGCGACCGCGTGCTGACCTGCGATCTCACCAAGGAATATGTCGCGATCAACGGCGATTATCGGTCGTGACATCAGTGATTCCGTAGGGTGGGCAAAGCGCGGCGTGCCCACCATTGCGAGCAGAGTGTTGGCGGTGGGCACGCTGCGCTTTGCCCGCCTACCATTCAAGCGTGTGGTGCATGACCGATATTAAACTCACCCTCGTGGTTGCCTGCGCGCTTGTTGATGCCGACAAGCGCGTGCTGCTGGCGCAGCGGCCGGCGGGCAAGCCGATGGCTGGTCTCTGGGAATTTCCCGGCGGCAAGGTCGAGGCAGGCGAACGGCCGGAAGCCACGCTGATCCGCGAATTGCACGAAGAACTCGGCATCACCGTCGCCGAGCCGTGCCTGGCGCCGCTGACCTTTGCGAGCCACGCCTACGAGACGTTTCACCTGCTGATGCCGCTCTATATCTGCCGGCGCTGGGACGGCATGGTGACGGCGCGCGAGGGGCAGAATCTCGCCTGGGTCCGCGCCAACAAATTGCGCGACTACGAGATGCCGGCGGCGGATATTCCGCTGATCCCGCATCTGATTGATCTGTTGTTGTAGCGCTGCCTTCGGCCAACACTCGTCATGCGCGGGCTTGACCCGCGCATCCATCTTCACAAAGACTCTTTCCAGATCGATGGATCGCCGGGTCAAGCCCGGCGATGACGGCTCTGGCTGTTCGGCGTCAGTCGCGCTTTGCCCGCTTCACCGCCTCTTCCAGACTCGTCTTCGCGGAACCCGGCCGCAGCGGTTTTTGCTGGCTTTCGTGCGACGCCCAGCCGGACAGCCAGATCACGTCGAAGGTGGCGCGGATGCGGCCGTCGGGATCGGCGAAACGCTCGGCATAGATTTGCGCCATCCGCAGCAAAGTGGCGCGGCGGCTCGGCGCGCGGCGCCGCTCGACCAGGATGTTGGTGGCGCCCATGCGCCGCAGTTCCTGCATCAGCGCGAACGCATTGTCGTAGCGCACCACGATGCGGTCGACATCGGTCACCGGCAACGCGAGGCCCGCACGCTGCAACAGCGCGCCGACGTCGCGCAGATCGGCGAATGGCGCAACGCGCGGCGACACCCCGCTTTCGCATTCGGCTTCGGCCGCCGCAAAGGATTGTCTGAGCTCGGTCAGCGTATCGCCGCCGATCATCGCCGCGAGCAACAGACCATCGGGCCTCAGCGCGCGACGGATCTGCGCGAGCACGCCGGGAAGATCGTTGACGAACTGGAAGGCGAGCGCGGAGACCGCGAGATCGAGCGATTGCGGCTGCAGCGGAAGGACTTCGGAAGCCTCGAATGTGACCTCGCGGACCGACTTGCATCGCTCGCGCACGAGATCATGCAGCGCGTTGCCCGGCGTCCAGATGTCGGCGGCATCGGCAAACTCCCGCGTGACCGCCTGCAACCGCTCGGCCATGTCCTCGGCGACGCGCTCGAGCAGGAAGGTGACCGGCGCGTTGCGCCGCGCGCGCTTCAGCCGGGCTGACAACAGCGAACGGTCGAACAACACAGGAGTGGTCGGGTTTGCGGCCATGCCGGTTGGTACGCCTTGCCTCCGTCGCTGGCAACGCAATGCTTGAGCTGACAGGTTCGCGGCGCTAGCCTCCCTTCATGGGCGCCGAAGCATCACCATCCCGCTCTATTGCAGGCCATCTGCGCGGCGCGCTGAGCGTTGCGCAGGGAGCATGGACGCATGCAGCACGGCTGATGCTCGACATCGCGCTGCCGACGCTGTGCGTTGCCTGCCGCGAGCCGGTCGATGGCGAGGGCGTCTGCGCCGCCTGCTGGGCCAAATTGTCGTTCATTGCACCACCGTTCTGCCCGCGGCTCGGCATTCCCTTCGTCTACGATCCGGGGCCGGAACTGTTGTCGATGGAGGCGATCGCCAATCCGCCGGCCTACCAGCGCGCCCGCGCCGCGGTGCGCTATGACGACGTCGCGCGCACGCTGGTGCACGCATTGAAATACCAGGACCGCACGGATCTGGCGCCAGCAATGGGTCGCTGGATGGCGCGGGCGGGGAAGGAATTGCTCAGCGACGCCGATGTTTTGGTACCAGTTCCCCTGCACTGGCGGCGCGGCTGGAGCCGCCGCTACAACCAATCCGGCGCGCTTGCCCGCGTCATTTCGCGCCAAAGCGGCGTCAACCTCGCCTCCGATGCGCTGCGCCGGGTGCGCTCGACCGAGCAGCAGGTCGGATTGTCGCGGGCGCAGCGGGCGACCAACGTCCAGGGTGCGTTCAAGGTGGCGCCCGACCGGGCCGCCGAAGTCCAGGGCCGCCGCGTGATCCTGGTCGATGACGTCCTGACCTCGGGAGCGACGGTTGACGCCTGCGCGCGGGCGCTTCTGCGCGCCAAAGCCGCGCAGGTCGACGTGCTGGTATTCGCCCGGGTTGTCGATAGCCACAAAACTCCCATATAATCCCGGACAAAATCACAACCGAGCGCGCCATGACCGCTGCAATTGAAATCTACACCCGCCCGGGCTGCGGCTACTGCTCCGCGGCCAAGTCGCTTCTGACCCGCAAGAAGGCGGCGTTCACCGAATTCAACATTGCCAGCGACGCGGCCTATCGCGACGAGATGTACGAGCGGGCCGGCGCCGGTTCGACCTTTCCGCAGATATTCATCGGCAGCACCCATGTCGGCGGCTGCGACGAGCTCTATGCGCTCGACCGCGAGGGCAAGCTCGATGATCTCTTAACCAGCGAAGGCGTGGCCTGATGAGCGCCGACAGCACCTTCACCGCCACCATGGTGCAGATGCGCACCTCGCTTCTGCCGGAGCCGAGTCTCGAGCAAGGCATGAAGCTGGTGCGCGAGGCGGCGGCGCAAGGCGCGGACTATGTGCTCACACCCGAAGTGAGCAACATGATGCAATTGAACCGCAAGGCGCTGTTCGAGCATCTGGCGACGGAAGAGGACGACAAGTCGCTAAAGGCCTATCGCGCGCTGGCCGCCGAATTGAAGATACATCTCCATATCGGCTCGCTAGCGCTGCGCTTCTCTCCGGAGAAGGCGGTGAACCGCTCTTTCCTGATCGGCCCGGACGGCAACCTGCTCGCCAGCTACGACAAGATCCATATGTTCGATATCGATCTGCCCGGCGGAGAGAGCTATCGCGAATCGGCCAATTACCAGCCGGGCGAGACCGCTGTCATTTCCGATCTGCCGTGGGGCCGGATCGGATTGACCATCTGCTACGACGTGCGCTTCCCGGCACTGTATCGTGCGCTGGCCGAAAGCGGCGCGTCCTTTCTCACCGTGCCGTCCGCCTTCACCCGCAAGACCGGCGAGGCGCATTGGCACATTCTGCTCCGCTCCCGTGCCATCGAGACCGGCTGCTTCGTGTTTGCCGCCGCGCAAGCCGGCCTGCACGAGAACAAGCGCGAGACCTATGGTCATTCGCTGATCATCGACCCCTGGGGCGAGGTCCTCGCCGAGGGCGGCGTCGAGCCGGGCGTATTCCTGGCGAAGATCGATCCGGCCAAGGTCGAGACCGCGCGCAGGGCGATTCCTTCGCTGCAGCATGGGCGCCGCTTCACGGTCGCCGACCCCAAGGCAGGTCCGGAGCATCTGCACCTCGTCCGGGGCTCAGCATGATCCGCTACAACCTGCGCTGCGAACGGGGCCATGCTTTCGAAAGCTGGTTCCAGAGTTCGTCGGCTTATGATTCCCAGGTCCGCCGCAAGCTCGTGGCCTGCCCGACCTGCGGCACGTCAACGGTCGAGAAGGCGATCATGGCGCCGCAGATCGTCGGCAAGAAGGGCCGCGAAGCCGCGGCTCCCGCGCCGGCCGAGCAGCCGGCGGCAGCGCCAGCCGAATCCACACCGCTGATGATGGCGCAGGAGCGTGAGCTGCGCGCCAAGCTGAAGGAATTGCGCGACCACATCGTCCAGAACGCCGACAATGTCGGCGACCGCTTCCCCAACGAGGCGCGCAAGATGCATTACGGCGATATCGAGCACCGCCCGATCTACGGCGAAGCCTCGCCGGAGGAAGCGCGCTCGCTGATCGAGGAAGGCGTCGAAGTCTCGCCGCTGCCGGTGCTGCCGGACGACCGCAACTGATCGTCAGACCGCGATCAATAGCGCCACACCGATCACGATCAGGACGATGCCGGAAAGCTCGCGCGGCGAGATTGGCTGCTTGAACGAATAATACGCCACGCCTTGCGCGAACAAGACTTCGACCAGCGCCAATGTTCGCACATTCGCCGCCGCCGTCAGCGCGAAGGCAAGGAACCAGAATTGCGAGGCGAACGCGCCCATGAAGCCCGCCAGCATCGACGGCCGCCATAATCCGAAGATCGCCTTGAGCACGCCGGGCGCGCGCAGCAACAGATAGATCGACAGCACCAGCGTCTGCACGAACAGGCCGAACACCAGCGTATAGGACGATGCCGTCACGAAGGAGACGCCGGGCACCGCAATGATCGCGCCGCGAAAGCCGATCGCCGACAGCGCGAAGGCGGCCGCAGCGACGAGGCCCATGATGGTCGGCCTCAGCTCCGCAAACCCCTTCTCGCCGCCGGGCCGCAGCGCGGTGATGACGACGCCGATGGTCGCGATCAGGATCGCGATGACCTTCAATAAGGTGAGGTGATCGCCGAGGAAGACGAAGCCGAAGATCGCGGTCTGGATCGCCTCGGTCTTCAGATAGGCCGTCGTCACCACGAAGGAGCGCTCGTTCATCGCCAGCAGCATCAAGCCGGTGCCGACGATCTGGCTGAGCGCGCCGAGCAACAGCCACGGCCAGAACACCGCTGGCGGCCACGGAACGGAATCGCCGGTTGCCGCGATGACCAGCGCAAAGAACAGGATCGAGAACGGAAAGCCGAACAGGAAGCGGATATTGGTCGCGCCCCAGGTCCCGAGCGGCCCGGTCAGCGACCGCTGCATCGCATTGCGCGCGACCTGCCCGAGCGCAGCGACGATGGTGAAGGGAATCCAGAGCGAGGAAATCGTTAGCATGTGCGGGAGAATCGCGAGCGGGCTGGGAAAACGGTCTCACCGTGGCGGCCGCCGCGGGCGCGGTCAACCGGAACAGCGCATGACAGGATTGCGCTCGGACCGCACGCCGTCCGCGTGGCAAGCAGCTCCTACCCCTCCTCCGCGACCACCATGTAGTTCACGTCCATATCGGAGGAGATGTTCCATTTGTCGGCGAGCGGGTTGTAGACCACGCCGGCCTGGTCGGTGATGGTGAGGTGGTTGTCTTGCAGGTGATGCGCGAGTTCGTCGGGGGTGACGAACTTGCTCCATTGATGGGTGCCGCGCGGCAGCCAGCGCAGCACGTATTCGGCGCCGACGATCGCGAGTGCAAAGCTCTTCCAGTTGCGGTTCAACGTCGAGAGCACCATCAGCCCGCCGGGCTTGAGCATCGCCGTACAGCGCTTCAAGAACACGCCGACGTCGGTGACGTGCTCGACGACCTCCATCGCCAGCACGATGTCGAAGCGCTCGCGCGCGTCCATTTCCTCGACCGTGGTGCAGCGGTAGTCGATCGCCAGGTGCCCCTTGTCGGCATGCAATTTCGCGGCGGCGATGTTGGTGGCGGCAGGATCGATCCCGATCACCTGCGCGCCGAGCCGGGCCAGCGGCTCGCACAGCAGCCCGGCGCCGCAGCCGATATCAAGGGTGCGCAAGCCGGACAAACAGCTCAGGCTCCTGACGTTGCGGTCGAACTTGCGGCAGGCGGCATCGCGGATATAGCCCAGCCGCAACGGATTGATCTTGTGCAACGGCGCCATCTTGCCGCGCGGGTCCCACCACTCCGCCGAGAGTTTTGAGAATTTTGCGACCTCGGCCGGATCGACCGTGGTGCCGGAAAAGTCAGATTGCATGGCCATGATGCGCGCGCCCCTATCGCGCCGTGATGGAATTGCGGAACGCCAGCGGCGAGGCGATCGTCGGAATGTCCTGCTCTGCCTCACCAACGCTGAAAATCGTTACGTCGCCGTAGTTGAGAATACGCCCCAGAATGGATTGCTCTACATTGACACTGGCGATCTTGTCCAAACTCATCTCGATGGTCTTCCGCCGTATGAAGCCGGTCTTGTGCACGACGCGCAGATTGGTGACGTCGGTTTCGGTGGTCCAGTGGTGGATTCCCGCAGTCACGGTCTTGTAAAGCGCCGCGATCGCCGCCAGAGCAGCCATCACCAGGCACAAAACTGCCGGCGCGCCAGTCGGAACCATGTACGAGAGGACCAGGAACACGATCGCTACGACCCAGCCGGCAATTGCCGGCAGGAAGAAGATCCAGTGCGCATTGGTCGAATACAGCACCCTCTCGCCGGGCTGCAGGATCTCGTCGATATACCGCCCCATACAAACGCCTCAGTTACCACCGCGTCATAGCCACCCGCGCCCCCGCCACGGACGGCGCCAGGAACCCGCTTGCCCCCGGCCGCTTCGCTATGTATACGCGCGTTTCAGCCCCCGCGCTTGGATTAAAGCGCGGGCACTCTACCGATCCTCACAAGGAATGCACGCGTCGTCATGGGCCGCCTCGTGATGAAATTCGGCGGCACCTCCGTCGCCAATATCGACCGAATCCGCAACGTCGCACGCCATGTCAAACGCGAGGTCGATGCCGGCCACGACGTCGCCGTGGTGGTCTCCGCGATGTCCGGCAAGACCAACGAGCTGGTGGCCTGGTGCAGCGAGGCTTCCCCGATGCACGACGCACGCGAATATGACGCCGTCGTCGCCTCCGGCGAGCAGGTCACCTCGGGCCTCCTGGCGATCACGCTGCAGAGCATGGGCATCCAGGCGCGCTCCTGGCAGGGCTGGCAGATCCCGATCAAGACCTCCGACGCGCACGCCTCGGCGCGTATCCTCGATATCGACGGCACCGAGATCATGAACCGCTTCAAGGAGCGGAAGGAGGTCGCGGTCATCGCCGGTTTCCAGGGCATCAGCCCCGAGACCGGCCGCATCACCACGCTCGGCCGCGGCGGTTCCGATACCTCGGCGGTAGCAATCGCGGCAGCGGTCCGAGCCGACCGCTGCGACATCTATACCGACGTCGACGGCGTCTACACCACCGACCCGCGCGTGGTGCCGAAGGCGCGGCGGCTCGAGAAAATCGCCTTCGAGGACATGCTGGAATTGGCCTCCCAGGGCGCCAAGGTCCTTCAGGTGCGCTCGGTGGAACTTGGCATGGTGCACAACATGCCAATCTTCGTCCGATCCAGCTTCGACAAGCCTGAAGATATCGACCCGCACGGCACGCCGCCGGGAACGCTGATCTGCAGCGAGGAGGAAATCATGGAAATGCACGTCGTCACTGGCATCGCCTTCTCCAAGGACGAAGCTCAGATTTCCGTGCGCCAGATCGAGGACAAGCCGGGGGTGGCAGCAGCGATCTTCGGCCCGCTCGCGGACGCCAACATCAATGTCGACATGATCGTGCAGAACGTCTCCGAGGACGGCAAGACCACCGACCTGACCTTCACCGTTCCGGCGACCGACTATGGCCGCGCCCGCGACACCATCACCGCGGCCAAGAGCAAGATCGGCTACCAGCGCTTCGACAGCGCCACCGACGTCGCGAAAGTCTCTGTCATCGGCAGCGGCATGCGCAGCCATGCCGGCGTCGCCGCCAAGGCCTTTGCCGCGCTCGCCGCGCGCAACATCAACATCCGCGCCATCACCACTTCCGAGATCAAGTTCTCGGTGCTGATCGATGCCGCCTATACCGAGCTCGCGGTACGCACACTGCACACGCTGTACGGTCTCGATCAGGCCTGAGGGTGCGTTCCCTCCACCTCGAAATCCCGTAGCCCGGGTGGAGCGAAAGCGTAACCCGGGCACTTCGCCTCAACATTGACGAGCGGTCCCGGGTTGCGCTGCGCTTCACCCGGGCTACGGGCTGCGGGCCTGTTCCAACGGCGTCCTGAGCCCACATTTCTCGCTGTTGCGAGTAAGAATTTCTCTTAGCTACCGCAGCATTGGGCTGACAGAGACGTTATATCTTTTGGCAGGCGTTTTGCTTGGCAAAACAAGCCTCGATTGGCTATACGGCCTGATCGGAGGGTGCCGCGAACTGTGTCACACTCTTGGCGAATCCGATTCGGCAGGGTTGCGAGCTTGCGGCGGCGCCGATGGATAAAATTGTTGGATTAGTCGAGTTTCTCGCCAGTTACCGGCCACACGGCCTGCTGGTCATGTGGGGGAGGGTTTCATCCTATGCGGAGCGCTTCGGGAGGTCCCCGCGTCCTGTTGAGACGGCTCCGCGAAACCATGGCGGAGCAGGTCTCGGCCCAGGAGCGGCTGGACAAGATCGTGGTCCTGATCGCGGCCAATATGGTGGCCGAGGTCTGCTCGGTCTATGTGCTGCGCGTCGATAACACCCTCGAGCTCTACGCCACCGAAGGTCTGAACCGCGACGCCGTCCACAGGACGGTGCTCAGCGCCCATGAGGGCCTGGTCGGCCTCGTCGCCAGCGAGGCCACGCCGCTCAATTTGAGCGACGCGCAAAGCCACCCGGCCTTCTCCTACCGCCCGGAGACCGGCGAAGAAATCTACCACTCCTTCCTCGGCGTGCCGATCCTGCGCGCCGGCAACACGCTTGGCGTGCTGGTGGTGCAGAACCGCGCCAAGCGCACTTATGTCGAGGAAGAGGTCGAGGCGCTGCAGACCACCGCCATGGTGCTGGCGGAGATGATCGCCTCGGGCGAATTGGCGGCGCTGGCGCAACCGGGCGCCGAGCCGGCGGCGCGGCATTCGCTGCACAAGACCGGCGCCATTCTCTCCGAAGGCATCGCGCTCGGCCATGTCGTGCTGCACGAGCCGCGCGTCGTCATCACCAACTATATCGCCGAGGATCTGCCGAAGGAGATCAAGCGGCTGGATGCGGCGCTGACCAAGCTGCGCGCCGATCTCGACCGCCTCCTGGAGCGCGGCGACGTCGCCGATGGCGGCGAGCATCGCGACGTGCTGGAAGCCTATCGCATGTTCGCCAACGACCAGGGCTGGTCGCACAAGCTGCATGAGGCAGTTGCCACCGGCCTCACCGCTGAAGCCGCGGTCGAGCGCGTACAGTCCGACACCCGCGCGCGCATGCTGCGTTCGACCGATCCATACTTGCGCGACCGGCTGCATGACCTCGAGGATCTCGGCCATCGCCTGATGCGGCAGCTCGTCGGCCAGGACCACGCGCCGTCACGCGAACAATTGCCCGACAACGCGATCCTGATCGCGCGCGCGATGGGCCCGGCGGCGCTGCTCGACTATGACCGCAAGCGATTGCGGGGCCTGGTGCTGGAGGAAGGCACCGCCAATTCCCACGTCTCGATCGTGGCGCGCGCGCTCGGCATTCCCGCGGTCGGCGAAGTGCCGAACGCGCCCGGCATCGCCGATCCCGGCGACGCCATCATCGTCGACGGCATCTCGGGCGAGATCTATGTCCGCCCGTCGTCGGAGATCGAGTCGGCCTACGCCGAGCGGGTCCGCTTCCGCGCGCGGCGGCAGGCGCAATATTCGGCGCTGCGCGACAAGCCCTGCGTGACCAAGGACGGCCAGCCGATCGAGCTTCTGATCAACGCCGGACTCACCATCGACCTGCCGCATATCGATGACACCGGCAGCGCCGGCATCGGCCTGTTTCGCACCGAGCTGCAATTCATGGTGAGCCCGAACCTGCCGCGCTCCAGCGACCAGCTCGCGCTCTATCGCACCGTGCTGGATGCAGCGGGATCGAAGCCCGTCACGTTTCGCACGCTCGACATTGGCGGCGACAAGGCGCTGCCCTATATGGAGACCGTCGTCGAGGAGAACCCGGCGCTCGGCTGGCGCGCGATCCGGCTCGGCCTCGACCGCCCGGGACTGTTGCGCGGCCAGATCCGCGCGCTGCTTCGCGCCGCCGGCGGCCGCGCGCTGAAGATCATGTTTCCGATGATCTCGGACGTTACCGAGTTCGATCAGGCCAAGGCCATTGTCGAGCGTGAACTGACTTATCTGCGCCAGCACGGCCATTCGCTGCCCGAGCGCGTCGATGTCGGCACCATGGTCGAGGTTCCGGCGCTGCTCTACCAGCTCGACGAGCTGTTGAAGCGGGTCGACTTCCTCTCGGTCGGGTCGAACGACCTGTTCCAGTTCCTGTTCGCGGTCGACCGCGGCAACGCCAAGGTCTCGGAACGGTTCGACACCCTGTCCGCGCCGATCCTGCGCGCGCTGCGCGACATCGTGCGCAGGGCGCAGGGCTGCAGGAAGGTTGCCTCGCTGTGTGGCGAGATGGCATCGAAGCCGATCGGCGCGCTGGCGCTGATCGCGATTGGCTACCGCTCGCTGTCACTGTCGGCGACCGCGCACGGCCCGGTGAAGGCGATGATCATTGAGCTCGACGCGAAAAAGGCCGAAGCGATGATCAACCCGCTTCTGGACGCGCCGGCCGGCAGCGTGTCGATCCGCGAGAAGCTGACGGAATTTGCGGAAGCCGAAGGGCTCACCTTGTAGCGACGCTCTCCTCGACGACGCCGCCCCTGCCCTTTCCGTAATTTGAGAACTATCCATGCTGCCCGAAGCCAAACTCGACGTCCTGCTCGCCCATCACGCCTCGCTCGAGGCCGAACTGCTCGGCCAGGTGAATTCGGAACGCTATGTCCAGATCACCCGCGAGCTCGCCGAGCTCAATCCGCTGATCGAGGCGGTGAAGGCCTATCGCGCCGCGCGCACCGAGCTCGCCGACACCCAGAGCCTGATCGCCGATCCCGCAACCGAGCCCGACATGCGCGGCATGGCGGAGGCCGAGCTCGAGACGCTGCATGCGCGGCTTGCCGAGCTCGAACAGAATATCCGCATCGCGCTGTTGCCGAAGGACGCCATGGACGACCGCAACGTCGTGCTGGAAATCCGCGCCGGCACCGGCGGCGACGAGGCTTCGCTGTTCGCCGGCGACCTGTTCCGCATGTATGAGCGCTTCGCCGCCCTGCAGGGCTGGAAGGTCGAGGTGATCTCGGCGAGCGAAGGCTCAGTCGGCGGCTACAAGGAAATCATCGCCGAGGTGCAGGGCCGCGGCGCGTTCGCGAAACTGAAATTCGAATCCGGCGTGCATCGGGTGCAGCGCGTGCCCGACACCGAGACGCAGGGGCGCATCCACACCTCCGCCGCCACGGTGGCCGTGCTGCCCGAGGTCGAGGACGTCGACGTCGACATCAAGAACGAGGATCTGCGGATCGAGACCATGCGGGCGCAGGGCGCGGGCGGCCAGCACGTCAACAAGACGGAATCGGCGATCCGCATCACCCATATCCCGACCGGCATCGTGGTGATGATGCAGGACAGCCGCTCGCAGCACAAGAACCGGGCGTCGGCGATGAACATCCTGCGCTCGCGCATCTATGATGCCGAGCGCCAGCGCGCCGACGCGGCACGCTCCGCCGACCGCAAGGAGAAGGTCGGCTCCGGCGACCGCAGCGAGCGCATCCGCACCTATAATTTTCCGCAAGGACGCGTCACCGATCACCGCATCAACCTGACGCTCTACAAATTGCCGCAGGTGATCTCGGGCGAAGCGCTCGGCGAATTGACCGACGCGCTGATCACCGAGCATCAGGCGGCGCAACTCGCCGCGCAGGGGGCTGCGGCGTGAGGACTCCCGTAGCCCGGATGGAGCGCAGCGTAATCCGGGGCCAGCGGGCCGGGCTGCACGAATCCCGGATTGCGCTGCGCTCCATCCGGGCTACGGGCGATGAGTGAGTTTGCCGGGCAATCTGTCGAGACAGCACGACGCGCGCTCGCGGCGCGCTTCAAATCGGCGGCGATCGATTCGGCCGAGCTCGATGCGCGCATGCTGCTCGGCGCCGTGCTCCGTCTCGATCTCACCGGCATGATCACGGCAGCGAACCGGACGCTGACGGAGAACGAAGCAGCAGAACTGGAAGCGTTCGCGCGCCGTCGCCTCGCTGGCGAGCCGGTCGCGCGCATCCTCGGGCAAAAGGAATTCTGGGGACTGCCGCTAAAACTCTCCGCCGCGACATTGGTGCCGCGGCCCGACACCGAGACCGTGGTCGAACTCGCGCTGCAGATCCTGCGCGCGGACGGAGCTTTGGGAAAGCCGCTGCGGATCGCCGATCTCGGCACCGGCACTGGTGCAATCCTGCTGGCGCTGCTCTTCGAGCTTCCTGCGGCCACGGGCTACGGCACCGACATCAGCACGGAGGCACTTGAGACGGCGCGCGCCAATGCGCTGACGTTGGGCATTGGCAATCGTGCGACCTTCATCGCCTGCGACTATGCATCGGGCCTCTCCGGCCGCTTCGACCTGATCGTGTCGAACCCGCCCTATATACCATCCGCTGATATTGCCGACCTCGCCGTCGAGGTGCGCGAACACGACCCGCTTGCCGCGCTCGATGGCGGCGACGACGGACTGGATGCCTATCGCGTGCTGATCCCGCAGGCCGCCGGTCTGCTCGCCCCTGGCGCCACCCTGGTTGTCGAATCAGGCATCAGCCAGAGCGAGGCGATTGAAGCTTTGATGACGGCCGCAGGGCTCGTCCCGGCCGGTCCGCCGAGGGCCGATCTGGCAGGCATCCCGCGGGCAGTAGCGGGCCGCAAATTGCCGCGATAAAGTCCTATTGGAACGCAAAAAAACCTCTTGGAATATCCCCCGGGAACGACTACGTTCCACTCATGACATCGGTTTGGCCCCGTAGCCGTTAACGGGTGAAGACCAGGGTTCTCGCCGAGAGCCCGCCGATCAAAGGTTCCAAAACGCAGGTCTGTGTGAGCGCAATAGCCGGGGCTGTGCTGCTCTCGACCGCCAAGCGAACGAAAGCCTGTTATTGCGCTTGAAGACTTACGTGAGAGAACTGGGCTTGCGTGGCAAGCTGAATAATTGATCCGCAGGCCGACCGGCCGGCGGTTGGGGAACGCGTCTTTGCTCAACGCGATGGTTGGCGAACTTTGGCATTGATCCAGATGGCATCGTGATTCGGTGCGCGCGATGGCGCGCGCCGGCTGGACGGGCAACCTCCACCACAACGGCAATTTCAACGCTGGTAACTTACAACGCTGGTAACTTAGGGCTGGAATAAAAGGCAAGACATGAGAAACGGTCAAAACAACAAGCGGATGCGTAACCGGAATAACAATAACAACAATAACAACAATAACCGGCGCGGTCAGAACCCGTTGACGCGGGTGTTTGAATCGAACGGACCCGACATCAAGATCCGTGGCACCGCTTCCCACGTTGCGGAAAAATACGTTCAGCTGGCGCGCGATGCACGCTCTTCCGGCGATCCGGTCGCCGCCGAGAACTACTATCAGCATGCCGAACATTACTTCCGCATCATCGCCGCGGCCCAGGAACAGCTTCGGCAGAATCAGCAGCAGCCGCCCCGCGTCGACAACAACGATGTGTCGACGACCGATGAGGGCGACGATGACGACAGCTATTCGAGCTTCGGGCAGGAGCCCGGCTTCGCGCCGCAACCGCCCTATGCACGCGAAAACAGTCAGCAGCCCTATCAGCGCGAGCAGCAGCAGCCGCGAGAGCATCGCGAGCGCGAACATCGTCCGCAGCCGCAGTATCAACCGCCGCCGCAGAACCAGCCGCAGCCGATGATCGCTGACAATGGCGGCGTCGACCGCCTGCCCTCCTTCATCACCGGCGGCGCGCAGCCGCAAGTCAATGGCAATCATGAAGGCAATGGCAGCGGAGAACGCAGCGAACGTAGCGAGCGCTTCCCGCGCCGCCGCCGCCGCCCGCACAGCCCGCGCCCCGACGCCGCCGCGCAGCCCGCGCCGAGCGAAGACTTCAACACAGGGAATGAGTAGCTAGCCCGCGACAAGAAAGTAGGGTGGGCAAAGCGCAGCGTGCCCACCATCAACGCTCTGCTCGCAATGGTGGGCACGCTTCGCTTTGCCCACCCTACAAATCCGCATCACCCGCGCGACGATGACGGCACGAGCACTGGCTGCAGTGACGGGATGAGCCGCGCGCGTTCGCGGTTCGCGGGGATCGCGCGATAGACCTGCTTGGTTGCTTCCACGATATGAACGCCCGCGAACGGCAGTGACAGCGTCGCACCGAGACGCTCCCAGGCCATCGCCCAGCGCAGAAACCAGCTCCCCGCGACCGGCGGCACGAACAGCGCCTCCCCCCAGGCCGTCGGCGTGAACCAGGTCTGCCGCAGCAGTTGCGTGATCTGCGCCCGCGAATAGGGCCGGCCGTGGCCGAACGGCGTGGTGTCGGTGCGTGTCCATACGCCGCGGCGATTGGGTATCACCGCGATCAGCCGGCCGGAGGGCGCCAGCACCCGCCACACCTCGCGCAAGAGCCGCTCCGGATCATCCGACATCTCCAGCGCATGCACGAGCAGTACGCGGTCGACCGCGGCATCCGCGAGCGGCATCGAGAATTCGTCGACCAGGGTCGCCAGCGCCGGCCGGCCCGTCGGCCATTTCAGAACCCCCTGTGACGCCGGCATGAACGCGATGCAGCGCTCGCAATCCTCGCGGAACAGGCCGAGATAGGGGGTGGGATAGCCGAGCCCGAGCACGCGCTGGCCCTCGGCCCCCGGCCATCGCTCGCGGATGCCGCGATTGATCAATAGGCGCGCCACGATACCCAGGCGCTGCGAATAGAAATCGCGGAGATCAATGACGTCCATACACCCAACCTAACACGCCGCCCTCACGTCCGTGTTCCCGAAAATTGCATTGTCGCGCGAGCGTTGACGCCATATTTCCCGCACATATAGGGCGTGGTAGAGCATGATGCGGAAAAGTGGAAACCGGTTTTCCCTCGCGACAAACGCGAAGCGTTTGCGCGGAGATCGTGCTCAAACAGTTCGCGGGAGATACCATGACTGCGGAAATCCGTCTTTTCACCTGCCTGACCGACAATTTCGGCTATCTGATCCACGATCCCGCCACCAAGGCCACCGCCTCGATCGATGCGCCAGAAGCCGGCCCCATCATCGCGGCGCTGGAGCGCGAGGGCTGGAATCTGACCGACATCCTGATCACCCATCATCATCATGACCATGTCGGCGGGGTTGCCGAACTGAAACAGAAATATGGCTGCCGCGTCGTCGCGCCGCACGACAAGACGACGGCGATCGCCAATGTCGACCTGCGCGCCGCCAATGGCGACGTGATCAGGGTCGGCAGCCTGCTCGCCCGGGTGCTGGAGACACCGGGCCACACGCTCGACCACATCTCCTATGTATTCGACGGCGAGAAGGCGGTGTTTGCCGCCGACACCTTGTTCTCGATCGGCTGCGGCCGCGTGTTCGAGGGCAACTATCCGATGATGTGGGATTCGCTGCTCAAGCTGCGCGCGCTGCCGGACGACTTCCGCCTCTATTGTGGCCACGAATATACCGCCGCAAACGTCAAGTTCGCGCTGACAGTGGAATCAGACAATCCCGCGCTGAAAGCGCGCGCCGAGGAAGTGACGCGGCTGCGCGCAGAGAACAAGCCGACGATTCCGACGCTGCTTGGCGAGGAGAAGAAAGCCAACGTGTTCCTGCGCGCCGACGAGCCGGCGGTGGCCGCCAAGCTGCACATGAAGGGCGCCGACGGCGCCGAGGTGTTCGGCGAATTGCGCGAGCGCAAGAATAAGTCGTGATGCCAAAGCCGACTGCCGCTGAGGTCATCGCGCAGCTTGAGCTGAAGCCGCATCCCGAGGGCGGCCATTATCGCGAGACGTTTCGCGATGACGCGACGGATGCGAGCGGGCGATCGCGCTCGACCGCGATCTATTTCCTGCTGGCGCGCGGCGAGCGATCGCATTGGCATCGCGTCGATGCGGTGGAGATCTGGCACTATTACGCTGGTGATCCGCTGATCTTGCGGATCGCTGATGCGGGCGGACAGCGGACTATCCGACTCGGCTCCGATCTCGCCGCCGGCGAAGTGCCACAGGCGATCGTGCCGGCGCATGCATGGCAGGCGGCGGAGTGCACCGGCGATTGGACCCTGGTCGGATGCACGGTCGCGCCGGCGTTTGAATTTGCGAAATTCGAACTGGCGCCGAAGGGCTGGGAGCCCGATTAGCTTTGTGGCTTCGTAGGGTGGGCAAAGCGCAGCGTGCCCGCCATTGCGAGCGTACCGTGCACGGTGGGCACGCTTCGCTTTGCCCACCCTACGAGGCTGTGAATCTTTCTTATGGCAGAGCGCAAAGTGGCTGTGATTCTCTGCGGTGATGGATTCGCAGGAGGGCATGATGGTTGGTGGCGGACTATTTGGAGATCTGCCGGAACGAGCGGAGCCACGGGCCGAAGCAGTGCGGCGCGGAGCGCCGCGGCTGCGCGAGCCGATGCGCGACCAGGTCG
>NZ_JAQMIL010000060.1:0-59352 GCF_029990105.1 Bradyrhizobium sp. Arg237L
TTGTTGGGCATACGTTCTCCGTTAGAGAACTGTCCCTAATTTCCCGTGTCTCACTTTTGGGGGGCACTCCAGGAGCCTTTCATTTCCTGTTCCTCGTTGTTCATCGTCAAGCTCCTCCATTTGCGCAGTACCGTATTGGACAAACAGGTCCATTTGATGAAACGTTTGGGCGGACTAAGCGCCTGAGGCTGGCCTTTCGCAGGTTGCCAGGATATCCGTCGCTATTGCCGTAGATCGCAGAAGAGATCGAAAGAAAATACGAGAAATAGCGTCGCGAGAGTCGACAGCGACGCAATCGAAGCATCGCCACCACGCGCTGGCATCCTTGCGAAGACTGCCGATGGCGCAGCTAATGCAATGCGTTCACTAAAATTTCCCCCCGTGGGGTCTAGATTTTAAAGGGCCAAGGCGGCGAGACGCTCCCGCCCGCCTCGGCCTCCTGTCAGCGGCGTACGAGCTCTTGTTCGACCCATTGGGTCACCGAACGGCGCTTGGGCGTCCAGCCTAGTTCGCGACGAGCCTTGTCAGCGCGAACGCGACTGTTGGAGCCGAGCGCAAAAACGGCAAGCTCACGCCCCCATTTCGCGACGGCTTCCTCGGCCGGCCATGACTGCGCTTCACCGAGACCGAGCGCCCTGCCGATCGCCCGCACGAGCATGATGAAACAGCTCGAATGTGAGGTGGTACGAGCGCGGTACGGCGACCACCCTCACCTCCTTAGCCATTCTCTCGACGATTTGGCTAACATGAAAGTTCTGTTTCCTGAGCACTTCGACGTTTTATCCAGAGCACCCGAACTTGCGCGCAAAGGCCGATATGCATTCGTCCATGCCGGAACAGACTCATCACTTGATGAACGGCTATTCGATAGCTTCGCCGGCCTTATGAACTGCTACCAAGCTATCGCTCCGCCATCGACTACGTACATCGCACCGGTGACGAAGGAAGCCTCGTCGGAAGCCAGCCACAAGATCACGTTGGCAATCTCCGCGGGCGTGCCCATCCGATTCATGGGAGATCTCGCCGATAGACCCGCTACGAAGCCGGCTGGATCGTCGTGCGCAGCGATCATGCGATCGAAGTAGGTCGATCGCGTCGGGCCAGGAGCGATGCTGTTGACCCGGATCTGCTCGGCAGCGTGATCGATCGCCATTGAACGTGTTAACGCAGCCACCGCCCCCTTCGAGGCCACATATGCCGCGCGATCTGCGAGCCCAACCGCGGCGACGTTGGAGGCCGTATTGACGATCGAACCACCACCCTGCGCTGCCATGACCGGAATGGCGTACTTGGAGCACAGATATACGCCCTTCACATTGACGGCCATCACAGCATCCCAGTCTCCCTCCGCAGTTGCGACAACGTTTCCACGAATGCCGAAACCGGCATTGTTCACGAGGATGTCGATCCGACCGAACTCTCCCGACGCGAGATCGACCATAGCCTTCACGTCCTCGGCACGGGAAACATCGGCTCGGACCGCGATCGCGGCCGGCCCGAGATCGGCGGCAACTGCCTTGGCAAGATCGCCGTCACGGTCAGCGACAACGACCTTCGCGCCTTCTCTTACGAGCAGACGCGCAGCAGCCTCACCGATCCCGGCGCCAGCGCCTGTAATAATTGCAATCTTTCCATTCACACGCATAGCGACCTCTAGATTGAATACAATATCCATACTGCCGAACTACGTCAGACGGCTCAAGTAGAATTACGCTCTATTCTTGGGCATTGAGAGGAAGTTTCAGGCTTGTGGCAGTTTTCCATATGAATATTGTATTCAATCTAGGAGATAGAGATGCAAATCGGCAGACAGTCCCTTACTGATCAAATCGTAGAAGTGCTCCGCCAGCGGATCGTATCCGGGGAGCTGCCTGAAGGGACGAAACTTCGTCAGGAGAAGTTGGCAGCCGAACTCGGCGTGTCGCGTGTCCCCCTCCGCGAAGCCATCCGGCAACTCGAGGGTGAAGGTCTCGTTGCGACCGAACTCCACAAGGGTACGGTTGTATCCTCTCTCTCGCCCGGCGAGATCGAAGAACTCTTTGAGATGAGGCAACAGCTCGAGCCGTGGCTGTTTGGTCTCGCAATTCCGGCGATGTCCGAGAGCGATTTCCTGGCCGCCGAGGCGGTGATCGCCGAAGCGGCCGCCGTGACTAATGTCCGCGAATGGGGCGCACTAAATTGGCGTTTCCATCACGCTCTTTGTGCGGCGAGCGGCAGACATCTCGCTCTTCGACTCCTGCGCACTGTTCATGACAATGCCAATCGCTACGTCAATCTAAAGCTGACCGTGGCGGTCGACCCCGATCGCGAACTCGAAGATCACCGGCGCCTGCTCGCATTCGCGCGGCTCCGGGACGTTGACGGCGGCATGGCCATGTTGCGCGAGCACATCGGTTCTGTCGCCGACAGTCTCACGGCCTGGATCGAGCGCGGGCGCACGCGCTCCGACGTCGCCTGAAGAAGGACGCGCCGCATGATGTCTTTTCTGCGCATTGTCGATTGGATGAATGTGGGCATCCGCTACACCGTCGGCGCCATTCTCGGTGTGATGGTTCTAGTGATCGCATTGCAGATCATCGTTCGATTTGTTCTGCCGGGTATGGGCTTAATCGTATCAGTGCCTTGGTCCGAGGAGACCGCTCGCTATCTGATGATCTGGTGCATTTTTCTCGGCGCGGCCGTCGCTGCACGCTCGGGCGCTTTGATTGCCGTCGACACCCTCCCCGATTCACTTCCTCAGCGGACCGGAGACTTAGTTCGCCTGGCAGCACTTCTCATCACGGTCGGCTTCTTCGGCCACCTGATCTGGCTCGGCTGGCGCTGGGTTGAATTCGGGGAGAGTGAGACCTCGACGGTGCTTAATCTGCCAATGGCGTGGGTTTATCTCGCGCTTCCGGTCGGTGCGACAGTTGCAATCATCAACATCTGCGCATTCATCGTCGAACACCGGATCAAGTCGAAAACGTCCCTGGCCGTGGCTGCTGGTGACAATCCTGAAAACACCCTGGTTTAGGTTGGGAGGCGGCCTTGGCCATTCTATTCGGCTCGATGACTATTCTGATCGTGATCGCCGTACCCATTTTCGCGGTTATGGGGATATCATCCATCGTTGCGCTTCGGGCAAAGGGAATTGATCTCATAAGCGTGCCTCAGAATGTATTTGAGGCACTCGATTCCTTCGCACTGCTGGCCGTACCCTTCTATGTGCTTGCGGGCAACATCATGAAGGTCGGAGGGATTTCCAACCGGCTGATCGGGCTGGCAACCGCCCTCCTCGGCTGGATGCGCGGCGGCGTCGGAAGCGCGGCAATCCTGACCTGCATGTTCTTCTCGACGATTTCGGGTTCGTCCTCCGCCACCACCGCCGCAGTCGGCTCGACAATGGTTCCGGCGATGCAGCGTAAGGGATATCCAAAGAACTTTGCGGCCGCCACCGTCGCCGTCGGCGGTGAACTCGGTGCCATCATCCCGCCCTCACTGCCGATGGTGATTTACGGGCTCGTAGCCAATGTCTCCATCGGCGGCCTCTTCATTGCGGGTATCGTTCCCGGCGTCCTGATCGGACTCAGTCTGATCATCACCATCTGCCTCGTCGCGAAGGTGCAAGACTTCGATCAAACGCAAGCCGTCCCGTTTCGCGAATGGGCCCGTAACGTCTTTGTCGTAGGACGCGAGGCGATCGTCGCGCTGATGATGCCCGTGATCATACTTGGCGGCATCTATTCCGGAGCCTTCACCGCAACCGAGGCCTCGGTGGTCGCTGTGATCTACGGCTTTCTCGTCAGTCGCTTCGTCTATCACGAGATGACATTCAAGGATCTCATCACGATCCTGAACGACTCGGCGGTGATGACCGGCATGGTTATGCTTATCGTCGCGTTCGCCGCTCTGTTCGGCTATGCGATGACGATCAACCAGATCCCGCAGTATTTCGGCGAGCTGGTCTCGAAAATTGCCAGCGGTCCTATCGGCTTTCTGTTGCTCGTGAACGTCCTTCTGTTCGTTGTTGGCACATTCATGGAAGCGCTGGCCACGATCCTCATTCTCGCCCCGATCCTGACACCTGTCGCCCAGACCTACGGCATCGATCCAGTCCATTTCGGAATCATCTTCATCGTCAATGTGGCAACGGGCATGGTCACACCACCGGTCGCCGTCAATCTCAACATCGCAAGCGAAATATCCGGCGTGCCGATGGACGCGATGATGAAGCCCGTGCTGATTTTCCTCGCCGTTCTGACGATCGACGTCCTGCTCATCAGCTACGTACCCGCAATCTCTCTAGTGCTGCTGCGATAAGCGCCGACACGCATCGTTAGCCCCCAATCTTTCTAACCTCTCGCGGGATTGGCCCGCACAATCAGGAGCATCCGATGAGAAAATTTCGTCTGTCGTGCTTGGCCGTTGCCGGATATCTCGTTTCAGTGCCCGCGTCGGCTCAGAGCGTTGAGCTGAATGTCGGGCACGTTCTCACGACGTCGAGCCATTATCACGCCGCCGCGGCCAAACTTGCGGAGGTCGCCGCCGCCAAGTCGAACGGTCAGATCAAGATCAACATCTTTCCGGGCGCGCAGCTCGGCGGAGAGGTGAAACAAATCCAGTCGGTCCGCACCGGCACCCAAGATATCGTCGTGACCGGCGAAGCGCCCGTCGAAAATACCGTCAAGGATTTCACGGTGTTTTCGTTCCCTTACATCTTCAAGAGCATAGATCAGGCCAACAGCGTTCTGCAGGGCCCTATCGGACGCGAGATGCTCGATCTTCTACCGCGCTACAACTTGGTGGGTCTGGGCTTCATCTCGGCTTTGGAACGCAACATCTTCACCAACGGCAAGGTGGTCAAGTCTGCAGCAGACATGAAGGGTCTCAAGATCCGCGTCATCCAAGGACCGGGTTATGTGAAGGCTTATGAGGCGCTCGGCGCCCAGCCCACGCCGATGGCCTATACCGAACTCTACGTAGCACTGCAGAATGGAGCGGTCGACGCCGCCGAGAACTCGCCTGACGTATTTCTCCAGGATCGCTTTATCGAAGTATCCAAGACCTATGTTCTCGCAAAGGTCATGTATATGCCGGGTGTCATCATCATGTCGAAGTCAAAGTTAGACTCACTGTCGCCCGAGCACCAAAAGATCATGCAGGAGGCCTCGGCCGAAGCGGTAGTGTTCGCAAACGCGCACTATAAGAAAGACTACGAAGCCAGCCTTGAGACCATGCGGAAGAGCAAGATCGAGATCATCGAGCCGGATCTTGAGAGCTTTCGCGCGACCGCTCCGCAGACACATGTCGCTCTCTTGAAGGAATTTCCCATGGCCAAGCCTTGGCTCGAGAAGATCCAGGCTGCGACCGGCAAGTAGCCTTGGACCAAGTCCGCCAGACCAATAGAAGAGAATATCAATGGAATTGATCGATCACAGCACCCAGGACTTCGAACTCTGGCGTCCTGGGGTGAAGACTTATATGCGGGTCTCCGCCCTGACGAGCTCGCACCAGCTTTGCATTTTCGAGCAGTTTTGCGATCCCGGTCTTGGTGCCCCCATCCACATACATGCCGTCGAAGAAGTTCTCGAAGTTATGGAAGGAAAGGCAGAGATCTATCTCGGCGACGAGACGCGCGTTGTTCTGCCAAATCAGTCTGTCGTAATACCGGCGGGCTGGCGCCACGGCTTCAAGAACATCGGCACCGATATCCTTAAGGTCCGGGCAACCCTCGCGGCTGCTATCTTCGAAGCGGGGTATGATGATGGCCGCGAGTCTTCTCGTCGTTACAATCCTTGAGAGGCGCTCATCGATAGTCAACCGATCAAGCGGCCAATTCGAGCCGCTTGATCGCGCTCGACCCTATCGCTCTATTTCGGAGGAGCGAACGCTGTACGGCGCTCGATCTCAAGAACGTCGTCCGGCCGCGCGAAATTCTCGGGTGTCGGCTCCCCGGCGCGACGTGGTCGTCCAACGAGACGGAAGAATTCCTCCAGCCCGTGCGGGGCGATAAACCAAAGCCAGTGCATGTCCCGCTCGCCGTCGTTGACGAACTTGTGGCGGCGATGCCGGCCGATAAAAATTGTCGTCCCCGGAACGAGCGGATGTTCTTCGCCGTCGATGACCGCCTTCCCGCTCCCGGAGATGAAATGCAGTACTTCATCATGTTCGGGATGCGCATGTTCGCGAACGAACCCGCCGGGTGGAACGGTTTGGGTTCCGAGGCTGAATCGGTTCTGCATCTCAACGAGATGAGGCGCAATGAGCACGTCGATGTGGCCGTTGGCCGGGACGGGCTGCCAATAACTTTCTCCCTTGCCGGGAGCTACTACGAGAACGGCACCGCGATCTGCGTCGAGCGCTAAGGCTTTTGTCATGGTCAGGCTTCCTGGGCTGCGATATAGGTCAAACTTATAGATAAGCTACTTACCTAAGTCCACGCCCTTACCTTTGCGACAGATCAATTTGCGCCGGTCTCTCCGTCAGTCCACCAATGTGGTGCCTCGAGTTCGTGGATGGCTCGGCCGAAATCGGTGATCAGAACCTGTATGAGGTGCTGGAAAACTTTCGCTTCGTCGTTCGTGATGGATCCGAAAATCATATCATTGGCGATAAGGCGCATTTTTGCGACCCGGCGCACGGCTTCTTCTCCTGCCGCGGTCAACGACAAAACAATACTGCGACGATCCTTAGTGTTCGTCCGCTTTTGAAGATATCCGGCGGCAATCAGCTTGTTCACTTCCGCGGTCACGAAAGGGCTGGAGACGTGCATGATTTTGGTCAGATCGCGAACTGTCGCCTCCCCGGCCTCGGCGATAGCGACGATCATGCTGTACTGCGGTGCGGTGACGCCGATATAGGCCCCGTAATATTCGCGCGCCTTCAGCATCATCGACGAGACCTGCAACAGGCCATAGATCATCTTCCGGAAGTCTTGGTCCCGTCCGTTGACCAGAAATGGCTTCAGCGACGTACTCAAGGGCGGAAACGGCTCGCTGTTCTTGGTTTTCCGCGGCTGCTTCTTCACACTCATCTTTCCATCCTGGCACCTGGCTCCAACTCGCTCGCCTGTGTCCGCAGCGGTAAGAGTTTTCACGGGAAATTTCAAGGCAATCAAACACTTTACGGGCAAGTGCTGGAAATAAAGGCCGTCCTTGCCGAGAAAATGCGCATCTAGTATACATAAGTTAGATATATAAAATTTCATCGGAAGAAACGCGTTGGCATCCGGAGACTGGAGTCTCCGGGTATTTTTTGAGGGCAGCTCTAATGAAAAGATTGGTACCCGTTATCGCTTCTCTGGCATTGGCTGCCGGAGCTTTCACTCAAGCCGCGGCAGACGAAGTGGTTAAGGTCGGCACTGTTCTTGCTCTGACAGGGCCGTTTGCGTCCATGGGCGACGCCGTAGACAAAGGCGCAAAACTCTACGTCAAGCTCCATCAGAAAGACCTGCCGAAGGGCGTTTCGGTCGAACTTATCCGCCGCGACAATGCCGGCCCCAACCCCTCCGCAGCCAAGCGACTGGCGCAGGAAATGGTCGTCCGCGACAAGATCTCCTATCTCACGGGCGCCGTCTTCACCCCGGACGCAGCTGCCATTGCTCCTCTGGCAACGGAAGCAAAGCTGCCCTTCATCCTGCCGAATGCGACGACGTCGAGCCTGACGCGGCAGTCGCCCTATATCGTGCGCGTATCGCTGACGCAGTGGCAGGTAGCCTATCCGATGGGCCAGTGGGCCGCGAAACAGGGAAACAAGACCGCCTATGTGGTGGTCGCTGACTACGCAGCGGGTTACGACACACAGGAAGCCTTCACGAAGGGATTTACCGAGAGCGGTGGCGAAGTTACGGGCGTCATTCGCATCCCGCAGAATGTCACCGACTTTGCGCCGTACATGCAGCGCATCAAGGATGGCAAACCGAGCATGGTCTTCATGTTCATCAATTCGCGCATTGCCGCCCTCAAAGCCTATCAGGCTGCGGGGTTGAAGGAGGCAGGAATCCAGTTGATGGGACCCGGCGACCTTCTCAACGACGACGACGTCTCGGCGATGGGTGATGCCGCAAACGGCGTCGTCACTGGCGGCATCTACACGTCGAACCAGGTCGATCCGATTCCTCAGAATGCCGCCTTCATGAAGGCGTGGCAGGACGAATACGGTTCGGACAAGCCCAGCTATCTCGGAGTTACCGGCTGGGACACCATGGATATGATCTATGGGTCGATCAAGACCCTGGGGCCGAAGGCAACGCCTGAAGCGATCCTGAGCTACCTGTCTAATTGGAAAACAGACAAGAGCCCTCGCGGGGATATCTCCATCGATCCGAAGACCCGCGACATCGTGCAGAACGTCGTCGTCAACAAAATGGAGATGATCGACGGCAAGATGGTCAACCGTCGCATCGACACCATCAAGGACGTCTGCGACCCCTGGAAGATTGTAAATCCCGAGTAAGTGCGCATCACGATGGGATTTCTCGATACCCTCCCGAGCATCATATTCCATGGCATGGCCTATGCCGTGGTCCTGTACCTCATATCCGTGGGCCTTTCGGTAACGATGGGCCTCCTCGGAATCGCAAACCTAGCTCATGGCGTTTTCGCCATGGCCGGGGGCTACTTGGCCATGACACTCCTATCGTCCCGCGGCTGGTCCTTCCCGGCCGCGATCGGCGCGTCGTTTCTCGTCGTCGCCCTGGTCGGAGCCTTGCTCGAGCGCACATTGTATTCCAGGCTCTACAAATCGACCGAGCTTGAGCAGGTGCTGTTCTCGATCGGCGCAATCTTCATGGGCGCCGCGATATTCCACTATCTGTACGGCCCTCTCATGCAGCGCGTTGATCTCCCCGCCGCGCTGCGCAGTGCCGTCACGATCGGATCGTTCAGCTTCCCCATTTACCGCCTGATGCTGATCGTCGTTGGACTTCTCGTTTTCGCGGTCCTGTCGCTTTGCATCGAGTTCACGCTGATCGGAGCCAGGATTCGCGCAACCGTCGATAATGCGGTGATGGCTCAAACGATCGGCGTCAACACCCCTGCGCTATACACTGCAATCTTTGCACTCGGGAGCGGCCTCGCTGCCCTTGGCGGCGGTCTCGGCGCCGAGATCATCCCTCTGTTTCCCGACTATGCCGCCACCCATCTGGCGGACTTCCTGATCGTGGTCGCCGTGGGCGGTCTCGGCACAATTCGCGGACCATTCTTCTCGGCGATCCTGCTCGGGATGGCGGACACCGCTTGCAAGATCTTGGCACCGGACTTTGCGGCTTTCTTCACCTACGCCGCCGTCTTCCTGATCCTTAGTATTCGGCCTCACGGTCTATTCGGTCTCAAATCATGACAACCCTGCCTACCGAAGGCGTGGTCCGCGCATTCCTTGCGCGCGATCGACTCCGTCCGATCGAGACCCTCCCCTGGATCGCGCTCGCCGTTACCTATTTCGCCTTTCCGGAAGGACTGCCGCTTGGCTCCCAGATCATCGTGATGATCCTGTTCGCAATGTCGATGGACATTCTGGCCGGATACACCGGGATCGTCACTCTCGGCCACGCCGCGTTCTACGGCGCCGGGGCCTATACGGTCGGCATCCTCTCGGCCACCGGACGTGTACAGGATCCCGTCGCAGGCTTGATCATCGGTGGCATCGTAAGCGCTGCACTGGGGGCCCTCGCCGGCAGTCTGATGCTCCGCACCCGCGGCCTCGCGCTTCTCATCCTGAGCCTGGCACTGCTGTTGATGCTTCAGCAGACCGCCAATCAGCTTTCGTCATGGACCGGTGGTTCCGACGGATTGCAAGGGATGACCCTAAGCGCTGTGCTCGGCTCCTTCTCATTCGGCTTCGACGGCCGTGTGATGTTCGTCTACGCTTCGGGTGTGCTGTTCGTTTGCTGGACGCTCGTCCGAATCTTGGTGATCACCCCATTCGGTCGTTCCCTGGTTGGCATCCGAGAGAACCCTACGCGCATGGCCGCGATCGGCGTAAACGTGCGCGGCCGGGAAATCGCTGCATTCACGATCTCCGCCGGTCTTGCGGGAATCGCCGGCGGCCTATCCGCTCAGGTCGATCAGTTCGTTTCACTGAACGCCTTGAGCTTCGAACTCTCGGGCGGTGTCTTGGTTATCCTGGTGCTCGGAGGTCTCGGCCGACTTTACGGCGCCTTCATCGGTGCGCCGATCTACCTGATCGCGCAGGACGCGCTTGCCAAGGACAATCCGATCTACTGGCATTTCTGGCTTGGCTTGATGCTGATCCTGGTCGTCCTCTTCGCCAAGGGCGGCATCCTTGGCTTGATTGACGCGATCCGCATGCGATGGTGCACCGCCCGAGGGGATCGCACATGACCGTGGTTCTCGAAACACGCGCGCTGCGAAAGGACTTCGGCGCCCTCACCGTAACCAACAACGTCGATTTTGCGCTGGAGCAAGGTGCCCGCCACGCCCTGATCGGCCCAAACGGCGCAGGCAAGACAACATTCATCAATCTGCTGATGGGAAACGTGGCACCGAGCAGTGGCACCGTTGTGCTCGCCGGACAAGAAATTGACGGCCTTCGAACCGACCAGCGTATCAGGCGCGGCTTGGTTCGAACTTTTCAGATCAATCAGTTGCTGACTGGTCTTACCGTTCTTGAGAACGTCCAGCTCGCCACTATCGAAAGAGACGGGCTCGGAAACCGTATCTTGCTTGCACGCCAACAACAGCGTCGCGCCGCTGAGGAAGCATATGCCCTGCTGACCTCGCTCGGTCTCGCCGACGTAGCATTGTCGAAGGTGTCGGATCTGCCATATGGGCGACAGCGGCTCGTCGAAGTCGTCATTGCTTTGGCTCTCAAGCCAAAGGTTTTGCTGCTCGATGAACCGGCAGCGGGCGTTCCGCCAGCCGACTCGCATCGCATGCTTGAGCTCATCGCGACGATGCCGACCGACCTCGCCGTGCTGATCATCGAACATGACATGGAACTGGTGTTCCGTTTTGCCCATCGCATCACCGTCCTCTCCCAAGGCGCCGTGCTTCGCCATGGTACGCCCAAGGAGATCATCGAAGATCCTGACGTTCAGGCGGTTTATCTCGGAGCGCCCAAACATGACTAATCGGAGCGCGACGATCCTTTCCTGCCGAGACGTTCGATCGGGCTGGGGAGCGACCGAAATCCTCGACGGCATTTCATTCGATCTCTCCGCTGGAGAGACGATGGCGATTCTCGGCCGCAACGGTGTCGGCAAGACTACGCTTCTGTCGACCATCATGGGGCGCGCACGGTTCCGATCTGGAGAGCTCGTATTCCAAGGTCACTCGATCCTCGGCACGTCGATCATGAAGCGGAGCCGACTCGGCATCGCCCTGGTCCCCCAGGAGCGCGAGATCTTCCGATCCCTCACCGTGCTCGAAAATATGCAGATTGCGCAGCGATCGGGCGGATGGACGCTCGAACAGGCATACGACCTGTTCCCACGGTTGTCCGAGCGCCAGAAGCACTTAGGCAATCATCTCTCCGGCGGCGAGCAGCAGATGCTTGCCATCGCCCGCAGCCTGATGGCCGGACCGAAGCTGCTGATGCTTGACGAACCCATGGAGGGGCTTGCCCCTGTCATCATCGATCAGATCATACACGCGATCAGCCGCATCCAGCGGGAGAACGAGATCGCCGTACTGCTGGTCGAACAGCACGCCTCGATTGCGCTTTCCATGTCGGAGCACGTGCTCGTGATGGAACGCGGCCGCAGCATCTACGACAACGGTTCGGGAGAGAAACCGGACAGGGCGAAAATCGAAGGCCTTCTGGCCCTTGGAAATTCCGAGATGCCGACAAAATAGATAATTTACTTATCTAGTTTTTAATGACAAATCGTTGTATGAGTTCGAAATCGATCACGTGGTCCGGACGGACCATAGGAGCTTCCCCATGATCTTGACTGGCAAGGAATACCTCGAAAGCATCCGCGACGGGCGCGCTCTGTACGTCGGCGGCGAGCGCATCAAGGATGCGACGACGCATCCGGCGTTCAAAGGCGGTGCGCGCACGTTTGCCGACCTGTACGACATGAAAGCGGCGCCCGAGAACCGCGACCTGATGACTTTCGAAGAGGACGGCGAGTGCTTCTCGGCGCACTATCTACAGCCGCGGTCCCAGGAGGATCTGCGTCGCAGGAGCCGAGCCCATCGGAAGATCGCCGACTTCACCCTCGGTTTGATGGGCCGCACCCCCGATGCTGTCGCAGGCAATATCACTGGCTTGAGCATGCAGCCGGACGTTTTCGACGTTCCTGGCGGATACAAGAGCAACATGCTCTCGATCTATCGCCACATGCGCCGCAACGACATCTTCTGCACCTATGCGATCGTTCCGCCACAAGGTGCTCGCAGCAAGGATTACTACCAGAACAACGTCACGCAGCCCGCGCTTCGCGTCACTGCCGAGGACGACAAGGGCGTTACGCTCAACGGCATGAAGATGCTGGCCACCGGAGCTGCCTACGCGCATGAAGTGCTGATCGGCAACGTCATGCCGCTTGACCCCTCCCGCAAGAAGGAAGCCGTGACCTGCGTAATTCCGCTGAACCTTCCGGGAATTTCATTATGGGCACGTCGTCCGTTCAACCGCGGCGACGAAGCGGAATTCGACCAGCCCCTTACTGCCCGATACGATGAGTCGGATTGCATGCTGGTCTTCCGCGACGTGAAGGTTCCGTGGGAGAAGATCATCGTTCACGACGACGCCGACCTGTCGCGAAACATCTACCACCACACACCTGCGCATGTGATCGCCAACCATCAATGCATGGTTCGTTTCTCGGCGAAGATGCGCACCCTGCTCGCCACCGCGAATGCCGTAACCCGCGCGACCGGTGCTCACAGTATTCCCGCCGTTCGCGATCTGCTGGGTCGTCTTGCCGCGATGGAGGGCGGTTTCAGTGCCATGGTGGCGGGTCAGATAGAAAATTGGGAGCCTGTCGGCAGCGACGGCGCCATGTTCGGTCGTCGCGAGCTTTATGGCACCGTTCATTGGGCCATGGAAAACCACAGCATGCTGATCGATACGATCCGCGAATTGATGGGGGGCGGCCACTTCCAGTTCCCGGCGGACATCGGCGTCCTCAACGATCCCGAACTGGGAGCTATCTTCACGGACCTGTGGGCCGCAGGTGACGTCTCGGCCGTCGATCGCATGCGCATCTTCAAATTTGCCTGGGATTTGATCGGTTCGGACCTTGCCAGCCGATCGACGTCCTATGAAAAATTCTTTGTCGGCCCAGCATTCGCCGTTCGCAACTACAACTTCATCTATACGCCGTGGGACGACTTGAACGGCATCGTGGAGGATGCGATGAGCAGATACGATGTACCTCACAACCTGACGCAGGAAGCAGCGCAGTGACGATGCAAATGATTGGCAATCTGGCGTGCACCGTCGAAGGCAGCGGTCCACCGCTCATTTTCGTAACGGGTCTCGGCGGCCGCGCCGATTACTGGCATCTGCAAGTGAAACACCTTGCGGACCGTTTCACCTGCATCACCTACGATCATCCGGGTATCGGCCAAAGCCCGAGCGTGCCCACTCCCTATTCCGTTGCCGGATGGGCTGCGGACGTCCTCGGGATCGCCGATGCTCTCTGTGGGGGGGGATTTAGCTTGGTCGGACATTCGACCGGCGGCGCGATCGCTCAGTACATCGCTGCCCATACGCCAGACCGGGTCTCACGGTTGTGTCTGACTGGCACCTGGGCCTACGCAGATATGCGCTTTCGGACTGTGTTCGCGCTGCGGCGGAATATGCTCGCTGCGGGGGACGCCGAAGGATACGGCGTTCTCGGCACTATCCTGACGAAGCCCCTGGTATGGCCCGAGAGCAAACCGCCGGGAGGACGTTCCGACAGCGACGCCGAGGTTACTCTGGGCCGGATCGACGCGCTACTTGCGCATGACAGTCGATCCTATCTCGACAAGATCGTGGCACCGACCCTCGTATGCAGTGCGCTCGATGATCTCCTGGTACCCGGCAATCACGGTCGGCAGCTTGCGGACGCGATCGCATCCGCCGAACTGAAACTATTCGATCGGGGCGGCCACCATTTCCCTCAGACTCAGAGCGTGGCATTCAATGCGGCGCTTTCGACCTTTCTCGACCGTTGATGCCCCTCTCCGCTAGGCCCACGACGATTGATCGGTCAGCTTAGAAGAACTGGACTTCCCTCATGAACGCTCAACCAAGATCATTTCGGGATGCTCTCGGCCAGTTTCCGACGGGCGTGGCACTTGTCACGGCCAGAACGCCCGGCGAACAGCCGCTCGGACTCACCATCAGTTCGTTCAATTCGGTGTCGCTCGATCCGCCTCTCGTGCTGTTCAGTGTGGATCGCAAGGCGCTTAGCCTCAAACGCCTTCTCGAAGCCTCCGGTTTCGTCATCAACATTCTGGCGCGCGAGCACAAGCACATCTCGTCGGCGTTCTCGCGGCCGCTTGAGAAGGACTGGTCGAGGATCAATTATCGGATGAACGAGTTCACGGCACCACTCATTAATGATGCCCTGGCGCATTTCGAATGCGAACATTACGCACAGCATGACGGAGGCGACCATGTCATCGTGGTCGGTCGGGTCGTCAACTTCTCGCACCGACCCAGCGGTTCGCCGCTGGTGTTTTTCCGTGGCCAGTATCGGGATATTCATCCCTGACGGCTCGCCAGCTCCAGACCGACTAGAGCGCGGGCACGAATTCGCGCCGGATTGCCTGTTCGATACTAAGCGCCGCCAACCAGGAAGTTTTCGGATTGTCGGGCAACGGCTCGTTAGTAAGGCGTATCTCCATCTCGCCGAATCCTCCAACCGCCCGAAGCAGATGCTGATTGCGAGCGATCGACGGATCGGCAATCAGTCGGACGAGCGTTTTGCTGAAGCCAACTCCGGCCAACGACACAGCGGCAGTAACGTTGGCGTTCTTCGGAAACAGGCGGCGCGTATGCGCCCATTGCACGTCTCTTTGGTAAGCAGCTTGGTTTCTCTCTTATGAAAAGCGAGAGCGATTTGCTCATCCGGGTGATGACCGATCTGGCAGCGAGCGGGTGCGTATGCCTGCCCCTTCATGACGCCGTTATCGTCGGGGCGTCACATGTCGAAATGGCGGCTAGAGTGATGCGTGATGCGTTCGAAGCGGGCACCACATATCCCGTCGGCGCGATCGTTTCAGTGAAATAAATCAATACAAATCAATGTCTTGCTTGTTACGCCTCCGCTAATGGAGGTGTGAGCTCTAGGGGGCGGCCTCTAAGAGGTTGGCCCTTGGAGGTCCAGCTTTGTGGTTGCCGCTAGATGCCCCCTTGAAGGCTAGACCTCTACAGTTGGGTGGGATCAAATCCTCCCCATCTCGAAGGCTAACTACACGCCCTCCCCGATGGCCAGCCCAAAGCTCACCATGGCGACACAAGGCATATAGGGGAGGTGCTCAAACTCACCGCCTTGGCACCGGTCAGTATCGAGAAGGCAGACCTAAGGAGTCAGCTCGCCGGTCTACCTTGTAGGTAGCTCCTATGGATGAGGCACGACCCTGCACACCCCCTCCTTAAAGCCTGAGCATGGTGGAGAGACCTCGTGTCAACATGTGATGCCTACCGATAAGGAGAGCCATTGAGCACAGGGATGGAGCAAGCCACCCTCATCCTCGCCCTGGAACCAAGTATCGACGCATTGCTGCAACAGGTCTTCTTGTCGCCGTCAGTCGTAGCGGTCTGAGACATCCACCTGCGGGACATCAAGGTGGCGCTTGAATCGTCGATCTGCTACGTTAATTGGCCCAGCAACTGGACATCTCGGGCAGGTCCATGGAATTATTTCGACCAGTAAACGTCAATCGTCTCTATCGCGTGATTGCCGATCAGATCATCGATAAAATCAGGCGAGGCGTTTACGTTTCCGGAAGCCGGCTTCCCGCGGAACGCGAACTTGCCGAACAGTTTGCCGTCAGCCGTACCTCCGTCCGTGAGGCGTTGATCGCGCTCGAAGTCGAGGGCTATGTCGATGTACGGGTCGGCAGCGGCGTCTTCGTTGTCCGCGACACGCCCATCACCAAATCCGTGGATACGTTGCTCGGAAAAGGCGTCGACATCCGCGCGTCCGGGTCGCATCCGAGCTATGCCGATGTCGGCGCGTTCGAACTGCTGTATGTGCAGATGCTCGTGGAACCCGAGGCCGCCGCGATGGCCGCCAGCAATGGGACGCCGGCGCAGAAGCGCGCAATCGCCGATGCCGCACATCTGATGGAAGGCTCGGACCGGCCGAGGCTGCACAATCGCATGTATCATCTGGCCATCGGCGAAGCGACGGGCAATTCCGCGATGGCGCTGACGGTGCGGAACATGTGGGACATTCACGACGAAAGCGTCATGTTCAATACGCTCGAACAGCATCTTGTCGGTCGGCCCGCCTGGATAAAGGCCGAGGATGAGCACCGCGCGATTACGTCGGCGATTCTTGCGGGCGATGCCGAGACGGCTCGGCAAGCCATGCGTATCCATACCGAACGAACCAGCCGCCGCCTCGGCAGCGATTTTGGCGGCGAACTGCCGGCCTGAGATCGGCGCACAGTCGGCCGGCTAGGCGGCTGCCGGTCGGCCGAGAATCATATCCGCCGCTTTCTCGGCAATCATCATCGTCGCCGCTGCCGTATTGGCCGATGGACCTGTCGGCATGACGGACGCATCAACGACGCGCAGGCGATCGAGCCCGTGCACGCGGAGCTCGGCATCCACGACCGCGAGCGGGTTGGCGCTCAATCCCATCCGTGCCGTGCCGCTCAGATGCTGTGCCGACATGCCGTAGCGGCCGGCAAAGGCCAGGATGTCCGCATCGGTTTCCACGCCGCCACCGGGCAACACCTCGTCGTCGAAGTAGTTTTGAAGCGCCGGATGCCGCAAGAGCGCGCGTGCCTGGCGGATGCCGGACGCCAGCACTGACTGGTCTTCCGGATGCACAAGATAGTTGGCGACGATCTCGGGGGCCTCGTTCGGGTCGATCGACCTTGCGTGGGTATGCCCGCGGCTCAATGGCCGGTGCGCCCACACGCCCGCCGTCATGCCTGGGAAACCGTCGAGCCTGCCGATCGCGCCTTCGCGATAGCTGGCGGGCGTGAACACGCCCTGCAGATCCGCCCTGTCCATGCCCGGTCGCGAGAAGCCGAACCAGTGGACGATGGACGGACTGACAGCCAGCAGATTCGGGCGTCCCGCGATCCATCGCAGCACCTCCTTCAGCAGCCGGCCACCGCGCGTCATTTCGTTGATCGTGAGACTGTTGCGGACCCGGGCCACGACCCGGACCGAATAGTGATCGCCCAGATTGCCGCCGACGCCCGGCAGATGATGAACCAATGGCGCACCGATACGCGCGAGATGCTCGGCATCACCGACGCCCGAGATTTCCAGCAGCCTCGGCGTATTGATCGCGCCGGCACTCAGGATCACTTCGCGCCGCGCGCGGATCGTAACCGGCCGGTTGCAATCGCCGTCCACAAAATAACGTACACCCTGCGCCACGCGGCCTTCGAACAGTACCGCGCTGCAGACCGCATGGGTCCGGATCGACAGATTGCCGCGGCGGCTGATCGGCCGCAGAAACGCATTTGACGTGCTGGAGCGGAAACGCGATCCGATGGTGCGCTGGAAATAGCCTGCGCCGGCCTGTTGCGCGCCGTTATAGTCGGGATTTTCCGGGATGCCGCTTTGCGCGGCCGCCGCGATGAAGGCGTCGCAGATCGGATGTCGCCAGGTGGCGGCGGACACATTCAGCGGGCCGCCGCGGCCATGGAATTGCGGTGATGACGGGCCGCTGAAATTTTCGCTGCGCCGGAAGTAAGGGAGGACGTCCTGATAGCTCCAGCCCCTGTTTCCCATCCGCGCCCAGTCGTCGAAATCCTGTGCCTGGCCGCGATTATAGATCATGCCATTGATCGCGGTCGTGCGCCCCAGCGTGCGCCCCTGCGGATAGGCAATCATGCGCCCCGCCGTCTGCGCTTGAAACTGCCAGGTCCATTTCGGATTTTTGATCACCTTGATGAAGCCTGCGGGAATATGCAGCCACGGCGACGTGTTCCTGCCGCCCGCCTCAATCAGGCAGACTGTCACCGCAGGATCTGCGCTCAGCCGGTTGGCTAGCACCGCACCCGCGGCGCCCGCGCCGACGATCACGTAATCGAAGATGTCCTCAGCGCGATACTTGCTATTCATCTTTGCCAGTCACCGGCGGACACCTTGCGTGTTTCACGCAGACCGTGTCCGCCGAAAATAATGTCATGCGACGTTTGCGGATGGTCGGTCTCAGGACGCCAGTCTGTGCCGGTTGCCCGGAATGGCATCGATCAGACGGCGGGTGTAGTCGTTGCGCGGCGACACTAGGATCTCGCCCGGCGGCCCGTATTCGACGACCTGTCCGCGATGCATCACTGCGATGTTGTGGCAGATCTGCGCGGCGACACGCAGGTCATGGGTGATGAAGATCATCGCCACGCCCATGGTCCGCTGAATATCGCCGAGCAGATCGAGCACCTGGGCCTGCACGGACACATCCAGCGCCGACACCGATTCATCGGCAACGATGATATCCGGCGACAGCGCGAGCGCGCGGGCAATGCCGATGCGCTGCCGCTGGCCGCCGGAGAACTCGCCGGGATAGCGGTCGAATGCCGTTTCGCCGAGTTGTACCAGTGCCAGAAGTTCGCGGGCGCGGGCGGCGGCCTTTGCCAGCGGCACGCCCTGGGCGACCGGCCCGTCGGTCAGGATCTGCCCGATCTTCTGACGCGGATTGAGCGAGGCAAAAGGATCCTGAAAGATCATCCGGATTTTGCCGCGCATCGGCCGGAACTGGGCCTGGCTCAGCGGGGCAATGTCTTTGCCGTTGACCAGGATCTGCCCGCCGTCGATGTCCTGCAATTTGAGCAGGCACTTTCCGATCGTGCTCTTGCCCGAACCGGATTCACCGACGATTCCAAGCGTCTCGCCGCGCGACAGCCGGAAACTGACATCATTGACCGCCTTGACGACGCGCTGCGCCCGGCCGAAGCCATTGCGCGTCGTATAGGATTTTGTGAGATTTTTGACATCCAGCAACGGCTGCACCGACGCCGGCCTGTCCTCGCGGGGGATGCCTTTGGGGACGGCGGCGATGAGCCGTTGCGTGTAGGGATGCTGCGGTCGCGTCAGCACATCATCACGCTGGCCGAGCTCGACCAGAATGCCCTCCTCCATGACGGCGATCCGGTCCGCGATATCGGCCACCACGCCGAAATCATGGGTGATAAACAGGACACCCATGTCCTTGGCCTGCTGGATGCTGCGGATCAGTTCGAGAACCTGTGCCTGGGTGGTCACGTCGAGTGCGGTGGTCGGCTCGTCGGCAATCAGCACGCTCGGCTCGAGCGCGAGCGCCATGGCGATCATCACGCGCTGACGTTGTCCTCCGGACAGGCGGAACGGATAGACGTACTGCAGCGACGCGGGATCCGGCAGGCCGACATAAGCCAGCAGATCCAGCATCCGCGCATGACGCTCGGCGCCGGTGGCCGGCGAAGCGTGGATTTCCATCACCTCCATGATCTGGCGCCCCACCTTCATCGTGGGATTGAGCGCCGACATCGGCTCCTGGAAGATCATGCCGATATCGCGCCCGCGCAGCGCGTTCATCTGCTTGTCCGACAGTTTCAGCAGGTCCTTGCCCTGAAACATGATCGTCCCTCCTTCCGGACGCATGTTTCGCGGCAGCAGACCCATGACGGCATTCGCGCTGATCGACTTTCCCGATCCGGATTCGCCGACGATGCACAGAATCTCGCCGGGATAAAGATCAAGGCTGAGATCCTTGACCGCGTGGCTGCGCTCGCCATGCGACGGCAGCGGAACGCTCAGATTCTTCAGCGAAAGGAGTGCGTCCCTGCTTGCAGCGACCATCACGCGCCCTCCCGCTTGCGCAATTGCGGATTGAGGGCGTCGTTGAGCCCCTCCCCGATCAGGTTGAAGGCGAGCACGGTGACGAGAATGGCGACGCCGGGGAGAATGCTCATCATCGGCGCCTCCCGCAGCATGGTGCGCGACGCACCGATCATGAAGCCCCAGCTCATCAGTGTCCGGTCGCCAAGCCCGAGGAAGGACAGCGATGATTCCGTGAGAATGGCCGTCGCCACCATGAGCGATCCGGTGACGATGATCGGCGACATGGCATTGGGAAGGATCTGCCTGAAGATGATCTGGCACGGTCGCAAGCCGATCACGATTGCCGCCTGGATGAATTCACGCTCGCGCAGCGACAGGAATTCGCCGCGCACCAGCCGGGCGACCGGCGGCCACGATACCAGTGCGATCGCGCCGACGATGGAATAGATAGACGGCGTGAAGATCGCGACCACGACAATGGCCATCGCGAGCTGTGGCACGGTCTGGAAGAATTCGGTGACGCGCATCAGGAGATCGTCGAGCCGGCCGCCGTAATATCCGGCCAAAGCGCCGACGCCGATCCCGATGATCACAGCGACGACTGTCGCGACCAGGCTGATGCAGATCGACACGCGCGCGCCATAAGCGAGCCCGGCGCCGATGTCGCGGCCGAGCATATCCGTGCCGAACGGATACGACGGATTGGTGAAGGCGCGGATCAGCGGGCGTCCCACCATGTTCCAGGGCGAGTGGTCATAGAACAACGGCGCCGCGATGGCGACGGCCACGACACCGGCGAGCGCCAGCGTCCCGAACAGCGAACCGCGATTGCGGAAAAATCGACGAAGCACATCGCTCATGAGCGGGCCTCGAAACCAATGCGCGGATCGACCACGGCGTAGAACAGATCAGTGAGCAGATTGAAAACGACAACCATGGTGGAGGTCACGAGGAAGACTCCGAGGAGAAGCTGATAGTCGCGCTGCAGCAGCGCGTCGAACATCAGCCGGCCGATGCCCGGCCAGCCGAACACGGTTTCGGTGAGCACGGCGCCGCCGGCCATCTGGCCGAGCTGCATGCCGGAAAACGTCACGATGGGCAGCAGCGCGTTGCGCAGGATGTGGCGGTAGATGACACGGTTCGCCAGCGCGCCTTTGGCGCGCGCGGTCTTGACGAAATCCATATTGCCGACATCCAGCATCGAGGCGCGCGTCAGGCGGACATACATGGCCATGTAGAACGAGCCGAGCGAGATGGTCGGCAGCACCAGATGCTGTGCGATATCCTTGACCCGCGCGAGGCCCGTGAAGCCAGCGCCGACGGTTTCCATGCCGAAAGCCGGCAGCCAGTCGAGCTGCACGGAAAACAGCAGAATCGCCAACAGCGAGAGCCAGAACAAGGGAGTCGCATAGAGCAGCAGCGACACGCCGACGATCAGACTGTCGAGCCAGTCTCTGGAACCGTGCTGCTTGGCGGTTGCCGCGAGTGCGCCGAACAGAATCCCGAGGATGATCGAGAACAGGAAGGCGCATCCCATCAGCAGCAAGGTAGCCGGAAGGCGGCTAGTGATCAGATCGAACACACTCACCTGCATGCGATAGGAATAGCCCCAGTCGAACTGCACGACGCCTTTCAGATAGATCAGCAACTGGTGAAGTAGCGATTGGTCGAGACCAAACTGCTTGCGGAGTGTGTCGACGAACTGCGGGTCGCTCGCTCCGGCTTCGCCCGCCATGATGGATGCGGGATCGCCTGGCGCGAAGCGGATCAGGAAGAAATTGACGACCACGACGCTGAGGATGAGACCCAGCGCCTTGGCAGCGCGTGACAGCGCAGGCATGAGAAAATTCATGGGGAGAGAGGTCCGGTGCCGTTCAGGCCGACGAAGGGGACACGTCGCCGTGTCCCCTTCACGCGATTACTTGAGATAGACGGATTCGAAGTTCGAATTGGTGCCGACGCCCGACGTGATCAGGTTGTTCACCTTGCTGCGGTAGAGCGTAACGTTCTGATTTTCGAACAGGTAGACATTGGCCGCGTCTTCGACGAGGCGCTTCTGCACTTCGCTATAGAGGCGCTGGCGCTCTTCGCCCGATGTCGAAGCGGCAGCATCCGCGAACAGTTTGTCGACCTCGGGATTGCTGTAGCCGGCATTGTTCACGAAGGGCGAGCCCTTGACGATGTTGCTGCTGACAAACAGGCGCGACACGCCGATGGCCGGATCGCCGAACTGATCGGTGAAGTGGAAGGTCGTGTCGAATTCGAAATTGGCCACCCGCTTCGCCCAGCCGCCAGCGTCGGTCGCCTCGATCTTGACGGTGAACCCGACCTGTTCGAGCGACTGCTGGACATATTCGGCCAGACGGCTCCATGCCGAGCCGTAGGGATAATCGAGAATCTTGACCGGATATTTCGACAGATCGACGCCCGACTCCTTGACCAGGGCCCGCGCCTTCTTCGGATCGTAACCGAGCGACGGCACCTTCGGGTCGTAGAACATCGTGGTCGACGAGATCGGCCCCGTGGCGACCTTGCCGATGCCGAAGAAGACGTTGTCGACAATGAACTTGCGATCGATCGCATAGGTCACGGCCTGACGCACCTTCGCATTGTCGAATGGCGGCTTCCGCTGGTTCATGATCATTGAGGTGATGGTCGAGTACATTTCCGTACCCTTGGTGGTGTTGTCCACGCCGGGCAATGCCTTCAAGCGCTGGACATCGACCGGGTCCACATCGCCGCCGCGCAGCACGTCGACGCGTCCCTGCTCGAAGGCCACCGCGCGCGAGGCGGCATCGGGCACCACGCTGAAGATCAGCTTGTCGAGGTAGGGAAGTTCGGGCTTCCAGTAGTCGGCATTGCGCACCAGAGTGATGCTCGAGCCGCGGTCCCATTTCTCGAACTTGAAGGGCCCGGTGCCGATCGGATGCTGGTTCGCCGGATTGGTGGCGAAATCGGTTCCTTCATAGATATGCGCTGGCACGACGATGATGTTGTCGGTACCGAACAACTGAATGAACGGCGCAAACGGCGCCTTCAGCGCCATCTCGACCGTATGATCATCGGTCGCCTTGATGCTGTCGAGGTAGGTGTTGAGGATCGGCTGACCCGCGGATGCACCGTGCGCAGGAACTTGTCTATGCTGAACACGACGTCAGCAGCCGAGAATGGCTTGCCATCGTGCCATTTGACGCCCTGCTGGAGCTGGAACGTATAGGTCCGGCCGTCGGCTGAAATCGACCACGACTTCGCCAGACCCGGACGGGGCTTGAGGTCCGCCCCATAGGTCAGAAGACCCTCATAGATCTTCGACCCGACATATTGCGTAGGCGCCTGACCATTCAGGCCGAGGACGAGAATGGCCGGCTCGGGCTGCACGATCAGATTGAGCGTCCCGCCCTTGGTCTGCGCGTCTGCAGATCCGAGCTGAACGAATAGCGCAGCAAGCGCCGCAGCAGTCCCGAGTGCCAAACCGCGCAAACGCACCCTGTCGTACATCAAACCCTCCATTCGCCGGCGCATGCATCGCGCATCGCCGCTGCCGTAAGCCAACAATGGCGGAATGGTGATTGCTATCGGTCAACCGGTCAAGTGGCTGGACCAATTTTTGCTGGATAAGTCGGCAATTTGCGCATCTGAGCAATTTTTGTGCAAATAAGTTACAATGATCGCCTGCATCGTCTGCGGTGTCACGAAGGCCCGCCGCGCCAAGTCGGCATTCGACAGTCCCGCGCTGAACTCGAGTCCCGCGAGAACCTAACGACCAAACTCACCCCGGCCGGGCGTTCGGCACTGCGTGCAGCCCACCAGATTGCAGCTAACGCCGAAGTGCTGGCCCGAAACGCGGTTGCACCCAGTGATCCCGAGATAATCTATTCAGCCTTGTTACGGATAGCTGAGGCCATACCGTAACCTTCTTCGGTTTTTAGCGCAGGACAGTGGCGAGACCCGCGCACGGTCGAAGGTTGACTGTCGAGCCAGGTTCGTTCGCTCTGCGCCGATAGTGTTGAAGAAGTCGGCGATTTGACTGTTGGCGTGCGCATTGGAGCAGGCACCGGGATCAGCTTCGCCAGCTTCCGAAGGTTCTGCGCAGTCGCGGCAAGCAGGAACTCGTCGTGAGCACCGCAAGGGCCTCTCAGACGAAGCCGATCGAGGCGCAGGATGCGCTTCAGATGCGCGAACAACATCTCGATCTTCTTGCGTTCACGCCGCGAGGTCACATAGGCCTCCGTCCTGGCGATCCCGCGGGCCACGTCCCGGGCGCTCTCGTAGATCGAACGCGGCACCTTGCGGGCTGGCATCTTCGGGCAGCACTGTGGCTTGAGCTCGCAGATGTCGCAGTCACGTTTGCTGGCGCGATAGAGAAGCGTCGCCTCGTCATTCACCAGCGTCCCGGTTGAAGTCAGCACCTTGCCTGCCGGGCAGCGATAGATTTCGGTCTCCGGATCGTAGGCAACGTCGTCGCGGGCGAACGTCCCGTCCTCGCGAGCCGACTTGTCGAACACAGGTATATGCGGCTCGATTGCGCGCTCGTTGACCAACCAACCCAGCATCTCGGCTGATCCGTAAGCGCTGTCGGCAGTCAGACGCTCGGGATGGATGCCGAAGCGATCCTGAGTACGTTCGATCATCGTGCGGGCCGCACCGACCTCAGCCTGTCGAATGGCGCGTGTCGCCTCGACATCGACGATGACCGCAGCCCTCAGATCAATCAGGTAATTGTCAGCGCAGCCGACAGCCCGGTCCCGGAGGGAGACGTCCCAACCTTCCGACGCCCAGGCGGCACCGGGTTTGTTCGGGTTCCCGATGATGCCGCCGACCTCGGCTTTCCCTTCGGCCAAATTATGCGCTGATAATCAATTACTTACGGTCCACAAACCAGAAGCCAGACGGTTCAGGCTTTGTTGACGGCAAGGCGCCAAGCTGTTGACTTGGTTCCGCGCTAGGCCATCTTTAGTATGTGGGCTGCGGCTTGGATGTGTTTTGAGACAGTGAAGGTCATGGGCAAGTTTCCCGCGTCAGTTCTGACGACCGTGAATGCGCCGTACAGCAAGAAGCTGGACGCGCCGACGCTTGCCCATTGTCTGACTCATCCTGAGGCCGCCAAGGCCTGGCCGGGACAGATGTCGGCGTTTTTCGGCGAAGTCGCCCCGGAGTTGCAGAAGGCTTTTGCCCGCGCATTCCACATCAGCGAAGCAGAGCTGGTCACCGCTGCAAAGACATTCGCGCAATTCTCCGGCGAATCCTATCCACTCGCCGCGTGAGCGCAGTCAGACTAGACTGGGCGCGTCTTTTTCGCATCGCCTGCTCGCTGATACGTCAGGTCAATTCCGAGCAGCTCATCATCGATTCATGGTCGTTCGGCGGCGGCACGACGATGATGCTGCAAATCGGCCACCGCGAGAGCCGCGACGTCGACATCTTCCTGCCCGATGCGCAGCTCCTGCCCTTTCTCGATCCGAAGCTGCACGATTTCGAGTTCGATATCTGGCCATCCGACTACGGCGGCGACGGCACCGGCTTCCTCAAGCTGGCTTTCGAGGGTACCCTCTCCGAGGAGCCGAAATACTTCGGACGTCCTCTCGTCCGCGATTTCGATTGCTCGGATATTCTTTGTCCTCAGCGGGATGTTGATGAGCCGGTTGCGTCTGCCCAGGTCGAGCAGTGCCTTCCGGTCCGCGAGAAGTCTATTTCTTACCGATGTCAATGGCGCCCCACCACTTCAAGCCGCAGATTGCAGGACCGCGCGATGTCCGGTCAAGTACGAGGCAATGAAGGCCCACGTCAGTCCGGACACCCCCTGCTGGCAACGGGCTATGCCGCCCAAGTTAACTTCAGCACAAGCGCATCCCAGAGTGGCCACGACACCAGCTGTGCAAAACCCGCACCTAGCCCTTATTCTTTCGATTAATATGGCGAGACCGCTCGCACTGCTTGGAGACCACCTCAGTGCCGGGTGCCGCTACTCCAGTACAGCGGCCTCCACGGGACCGACCTCGAATGCCTTACCTTCCTCCTCGAGTTGTTTCTTTCGCTTGTTCGCGGCTGTTACATATAAACGCAGCGCATCAAGATCCGCCTTGATCACATCGAATTTCGGGAGATCGGCCGGCACTCCCATCGATTGGTCGTGCCCCGAAAACTTGGAGCATCGCGTCATTCCGGCGTAGACGGCCTCATAGTCCGCCTTTTCGATACGGGCGGCCCTCAGCTTCATCCGGTTCTGGCGGTTGCGCCGTGCCCTGAAGACGCGATCGTTTCGAAACTCGCCCGATTGTCGGAAAAGGACAGAAAGTTTGTCGAGGCCTACCACACTGCGCGCCCGCTCGATCTCGACCTGATTGTCGAGAGAATCAAGGCAACGAAGTTGGAGCCGGAGCTGCAGGAAAGAGCGATAGGCTTTGTGACCCGTCTTGTGAAGCCGCAAGCGACGCCCACCGGCTTGAGCGGAGAGTCGCAGCGTCGCCCCTAAGGGACCTCTCCGGAGCCCACCGACTTCCGCACCGCGGCAGCAGGCCGCAAGCGGCGTTCGTCCCCCACTTCGGTGAGAGCGGATCAGACCAGCGAAGACATGCTGACGGACAGCCTCGCCTATCCCGAATGCGGTTGTTTGCGGTGCATTGATCGCGTCAGTCCATAACAGGATCTATCAAGGGTCGAAGAAACCGTCCCGAGGGCTTCAAGGCGAACGTCAAGCCACAGGCATGCTTCGACGCGCGCCGCCTTCCTGCAACTCGCAGATTAGGTCAGAAGATGACTCAGTCATGACACGAGTGGATGATGCCGTCGCTTTCCGATCGTCCACCAGACCAATGATGAGTGACTGGCTGAAGGCTGTTTTTGGCTCCAGCATTGCCAGAGTGACGGGCAGATTAGAATTGCCCGTCAGGTTTAGCTATTCGCGGCATTCCTTGCCGGGGTCGATCGCGGCAGGGCGAGGTCCTGAGCATAGACTTCCGACCGAGCCGATCTCGCCATCCGCCCGATCGGTCCAGACTTGGCCCCGACCGCCTATCGCGTGACGCGCCTGCCTGCTGATCACCAACAGGCGACAGGGGTCAGTAGCGGCCGCTAGGAGATTTTCTCATTCGTGGTGATCCAGAACTTTTTCACGAACGGCGCCTTCGACGTCCAAGTGACTTTCAGACCTGACGGGAGGGCAACGATGTCGCCTGCCTTGAGATGATATTCTTCGCCCGTCTCTTCATTGACCATGTGTACCTGCCCTTCGAGCAGCAGCATGGTCTCGTCTCCGAGCGGAGCAGTATATGGGACCGTCGAAGACCCGTCCGATTTGCAGCCCGCAATGCCAACCCCTGTGCGCCAGAGCCCGCATTTAAGCGTACCCGTGCTTCCCGTTGACCGGAGCGCGAAAAGCTCCCCGCAAATCTGGGGACCGTGGTCGGGCTCGACCCACTTGTAGGCCTCCCACACGTCCGGGTTATCGCTGATATTGCCGACGAAGACGTCGCTTTCGCGGGTAGCGGGATTTGGGCTGTCCCAAATAACCCAGAACTTCTTGAGAAACGGCGGGTCGATGTCCCAGCTCAATACGACACCCTTCGGATGGCTGATCATTGAGCCGGCTTCGAGCCGATATTTTTTGCCCGTGGCCGCTATGGTAACCGTTACCGATCCTTCGAGGATCACGATGGTTTCATCGCCGAGCGGGGCTGAATAGTCGACGTGACATGAGCCGTCCGCTTCGCATCCCGCGATGCCAATGCCTGTCCGCCAGAGCCCGGCTTGTAACGTTCCGCCAGTGCCCTTGCTACGAATTACGGCCACCTCGCCTTTGACTTGCGGGCCAAATTTTGGATCGTCCCATGCGAACGGCACCCACTTGTCTGGGTTGTCGTTTCGGCTACCTACTTCGATGTGCCGCTGGAGTGTCGTTTCCTCATTCGGTTTACGCAAGGCGCCGTTGCTCATGCCATTCTCCTATTGTGAAGGATACCTACCATCTGCGCTGCCCGCGGCTAAAAGCGGTGGGCCAACTAGGCCTTAGGGTATGGAGAATAAGCGCACGGCCCAGCTACGAAGTAGGCCCGGTTGCGCATTTTTTGATGGCACCAGAGCGGTGGACCACCGATACAGGGATTCCGCTCCAGCCATTCCGAGCTACGGCGAGATCGTAGAACAGCTTCATCGATTCGATCTCGGCAACAATATTGAGATCTACACGCCACTCGCTTGAAACATCATCGAATAAGAAATAGCAGGTATGGACGCGAGATGGCAGATTACCGAGTTCGACAAACCAAATTGGCCTGCCAAATCCTCGGTTCCGATCTGATTGGATCAAGAAAATAGAGCTGTGCGCTGAGAAACGAGCTAGGGCGGTGCGTGTTCTGTGCGTCGGGAATTGTAGGCTGACCGAATCAAAACGCTTCCCCGCGTGTCAGACGCTTACCTTTGCTAAGCGCTTCGAAGATCTTTGCATCGCGCCCGGGCTTGGCCCGCCTGGCCGGCTCCAAGCGCGTCACCGCCACGGCGATCGTTGTGATCATCGCGAGAGCCATGCTGACGAATACCTCGCGGCCGCTTTCCCGAACAACAACTCGCTGGGTGGTTGATTTGGCGAGCTGCCATCCTAACGCTCGCCCAGCCTTCTGACTTCAATTAGCTTCGCACTTGGCGGTTGAGGAAGCCCAGTTACAGGAAATTAAGCGCGGAGATTGTGGCGACGAGCTCCGTCTTTACGAACTGTGTTATCTTGGAAAATTGTGCCTGGTAGACCGTCGAATCTTCGTCGTTAACGGCGCTTTCTTGTTGTCCGAGTTAGGCGTCCTCTCGCATCTCGCCTTTGGCTCGCCAGATCGGAAAGCAGTCCCTCTCATCCACCAACTCGGACGGCAGATGCGAAGGCATCGAATCGGTTAGGCAGGCATCCAATCTGCGGCTTATTTCTTCTGGATCGAAATTGGTGCCAACGAAGACAAGCTCCTGTTTGCGGTCGCCATACCGCGGATCCCACGAGGCTTTGAGTGACCTCCGCCAGTCGGAATCGGTCGGCCAGTACTTTCTATCGACGGCTGACCACCACCAGCTTCTGCCGCTGGTGCGAACGAGTGCTCCGCAATGACTTAGCTCACCCACCCACCGCGGTCTGGTAGCAAGCCAGAAGAATCCCTTCGCTCGCAACACGCCGCTCCAGGAACTGGCGAGAAACTCGGAGAAGCGCCTCGGATCAAACGGCCGGCGCGCACGATAAACGAAACTCGATATTCCGTACTCGTCGGTTTCGGGAATGTGGTCCTTGAAACCTTCAAGCTCCTTCTTCCATAGAGGATGCAACTCGGCTCGCTCGGCGTCAAACCGCTTCACGCCAACGATCGACTCCAGTGGGATGCGCCCGAAATTTGCCTCTACCAGTTCGGCATCGGCATTCAATCCTCTGATGATCGAATAGGCGGCGAAACGTTGCTCCCTCGTGACGGACGAGATCTTGTTGAGAACGATCGTATCGGCGAACTCGATCTGATCGACCAAGAGCTCGACGATCGTGCGCTTATCATCAGAAGAAACCGACGATTCTCTTACCGCAAGAACGTCGCGTGACCAGAAGTTGCAGGTAATTCGTGCCGTATCGACGACGGTCACCATGCTGTCGATGTAGGCAATGTCCTGAAGGCTCGAGCCGTCCTCTTCCTGATAAGAGAATGCAGCCGCGATGGGCAGTGGCTCAGAAATGCCGGTGGCTTCGATTACGAGATTGTCGAACCTCCGCTCAGCAGCAAGCGCTCTGACTTCCTCGATCAAATCGCCGCGAAGCGTGCAACAAATGCATCCGTTGCTCAGCTCGACAAGCGTCTCTTCCGTGCGCGACAACTGAGCTCCGCCGGTTCTCAGCAATTCACCGTCGATATTAATGGCAGACATGTCGTTCACGATCACCGCGATCCTGCGCCCGCGGCGATTCAGGAGCAGTTCGTTCAACAGGGTCGTCTTTCCCGCACCTAGAAATCCGGACAACACAGTAACCGGAAGTCTTCGACCTTTTCGCTCCTGCACCATCAACACGGTACCCCATTAAGCTCCGTTGAAACGCCTGATTGTTGCCGGATTTGTTGGGGGTATCGCCGGCGCCTACCCCGTACTTCCGCGCAACGCGCATCATGGCATCGATGAACTCGGGGATACCAACTCATCCCCGAGTCGTCGTTCGCGCACCAGACTGTTATTTCCACCGGGCCATCTGGACCGTGCCACAGCGCGGACGGCGTGCCTGGTATCCGCCGGATGCTGGTGAGCGTCGGACGAAGCTCTTATTCCGCAGCGATCGCTGCCGGACTCGGTGCGACATCCTTGAAACAGGCGGTACTATTCGGCGTATCAGCCATGACCGGGAAGACGAAACCGCACTTGGGACAAGGTACGGCCAACGCCGCCTGCTCCATCGCTACGTCATAAGCGGTGTCGGTGATATGCGCGCAGGCCGGACACACACGAATGAGGCGCGCGTTTTTGTATTCAAAGTTGACGATGATGTCTTCCATGATTGCGCCGCTGCGGACGGCCCATTCCTTCGCGTTCTTGTGGTAGGTGTCCATGTGCCAATCTTTCAGAGCTTCGAAGCTCGTCCAGAAGCTGACCTCATTGTACCAATGCGGATCGTCCGGATGGACCCACCATGTCAGATGAAGAAATCCGGGAAGTTTTTTGAGCTGATGGCGCACGTTACCGAAAACGACTTGAAACTTCTTGTAGCCGTCCTCGCTCGAAAACCGCACGCGCTGCATGCTTTGATAGACTGCCATGTATTGCCCTGCTCCCTGCATTTAGCGCCCCCTGCGCCAACGGTCTCAGCTTAGAGCGATTCCGAGCGGAGGGTTGGACCAGTGACAAAATTTAGGCTTGGTCCACCTGAGCCTAGAAAAGCGGCATGTCGCCTCACTCGCATTCGCCTGCGCGAGTAGCTCAGCGCGTGGCGCGCGACGCCCTCTTCAGGTGGTCGCTTTGTCGTTTGCTGCGTCTCCGAAAAAATTCCTCACCGCTTCACGGCGACACACCTCCGGCAACTATCCGAACCGCACCATGCAAACCTCAGTAAACCATTAGACCATCGCATCGATGTTCCAAGGCTCACAAAGCGATCCAATGAACTGAAGCAGGGCTCAGCCTGCTCGAACGTCGCCGGTTAACATTTGCACTTCCGATTGCAGCGCCGAGGCTAAGCTCTTATTGCCTCGGGCGCCAATCTGCCAATTTCCATCATCGATACGCTGCCCTTAGCTAGCTTTTCGATAGCGTTAGTTTCAGAAATAGGAAAAAATGGCGGCGCCGTTCAAAGTGGCGGTCAGCATGGTCTGCTTCACGGCTCGCGGTTACATGGCCTCGGTGCACCAAGGGGGTGGAACGCAGGCTACAAAATCGCAGATGGGTCCAGCGACAAGAAAAGGTTTGATACCAGTAGGGGCATCCTCCACTCTAAGGCATTCTTTCTAGGCTGGTGGCATACGGATTGCTTGGAGGACGGCATCATGCAGCTGCCGATCGTCTTAAGTGCAGGTAAGGGCACTCCACTCCAACAGCAGCTCGTGGACCAGATCCACGGGATGATCTCGCGCGGAGTGCTCCTGCCGGGGACACAGATTCCATCAAGCCGCGAGATGGCAGACCAGCTCGGTATCTCAAGGCGCACCGTGGTGCTCGCCTATGACCGTTTGATTGACGATGGGTCCATCGAAACACGACCGGCGCGTGGCACGTTCGTTTGCAATCAACTGCCGAGCCAATGCCTTCGCATAAGCTCCGTTGCGCCGAGCCAAGATTGCAGCTCGACTATCATGGATAAGGCGAGCGAAGACGTCGGAGGCATGAAGCTTTTCCAGCCTGTCAGCGATCGACTACCCTATGATTTTCGTATCGGAAAACCCGATCCATCTCTGTTTCCACGAAACCATTGGCGCCGGCTAACGTCGGAGCTTCTCGAGGCCTTCACGCGGGTGGTCAGCGATTACAACCACCCGGCAGGTCACCCGCTGCTCAGGAGTGCGATCGCTCAGCATCTGCGCATGGCGCGCGGGATCCTGTGCCGCCCCGAACAAGTGATAGTAACGGCGGGAGCACAGGAAGGGCTCAACCTTGTCGCGCGTTTGATGAACATTCACGGCAAACCAGTCGTTGTAGAAGATCCGTGTTACCACGGCGCGGCGCAGACGTTCCTCAGTCTAGGGGGTGAGCTAACACCCGTGGCTGTCACGGACGACGGTATCGATACCGACTTGCTGCCAACGCGAGCAGGGTGTTTAGGTTATGTGACGCCTTCACATCAGTTTCCGCTCGGCGTCACCATGTCGCAAGAACGGCGGTTGGCTTTGATCGCTTGGGCACGTTCCACCGGCGCGCTGTTGGTCGAGGATGACTATGACAGCGACTTCCGGCACAACTCCTCCCCACTCGTTGCGCTTCAAGCGCTCGGCGCGGAATGCGTCGTGTATTTGGGCACGTTCTCCAAATCGATCGGTCCGGGCCTTCGGCTTGGATACGCTGTGTTCCCGGATCATCTTGTCGACTCGGCCGCCGCTCTCAAATCGATCATGAACAATGGTCATCCTTGGCTCGAGCAAGCCGTCACGGCCCAGTTCATCACGTCGGGCGCCTTCGAGCATCATCTTTCCCACATGCGAACCGCCTATCTGGAGCGTAGGAATGCCCTTGTGAACGGTCTCAAAGCAACGTTTCCCGCGACTTCGACAAGCGGCTACGAAGGGGGCATGCATCTCGTCTGGCAGCTCAGTTCCGAATTTCCGTCGGCATTGGAGGTGCGGAAGCAGTGCCGAAAGCTCGGCGTAGGGGTGTATACCCTCGACGCGAGCCCAAGTTTCCAGGTCGAATCTCGACCGGAGCATGAGCGGCGGCTTCTGCTCGGCTATGCGGGCTTGACCCGCGAGCAGATCATGACCGGGATTTCCCGTATTCAGCGGGCTTTCATAGACGACCCACCCAAGAGCCGACTGCCATTGGGCCTCCGAGCACAGGTCTAGTTCGCAGCAACCGTATGCCGCGCGCGCCCCGAATAATCCGGCAGGCCCCGCTTGGTTTCACACGGATCGGTCGCTGGTCCCATCGACTTTCGGCAGGATGCCAGTTCGGGACCGATCTCAGCCGAAGCCTTCTCGCCGACGAGGTCAAGCCCTTGGTCTCATCGTCGCAAGGATCGTTGGCGCACAAGAACGAGCGAATGGCCTTCGCTGCCGGCCTCGCTTTTGCAGCCACGTCCCCATTTCGGGAATTTTGGCGGACAGGGTCTTCTTGATCCTCGTCAGGAGGGGTCAAAAGGCAACTGGCGCGTTATGCCGAACCAAGTACTCCAACGGAGTTCCTAGGCATTCGCAAACAATCGATTTGCTGTTCGTGGCGCTCGCATCGCATTCGCGAACGCCACCTTTGCGTGAGCCGTCGTGCGAGATTCGCAGCCACAACGGAATCAATCGATCAACGTACCAGATCCGGGGCAAGGGCCGCACTCTGCACAAACCAGGTTCCCAAGCGTGAAGCAAACGCTGTACCACAAGGCGGCGTCAATCAACCTTTTCGCCTGTGGGCCAATCTCCCATCACGACCTGATGCGCGCCAATGCGCTTCGGAAGCGAGCGGCGTTTCCGACATAGTGAGAGGCATTCGTCACGAACTCTTCCCGCTCTTGCTCTGTCAATACGCGCTGCAGCTTGGCGGGGGTCCCGGTCCACAGCTCACCGGGCCCGATCTTCCGTCCGGTTGTGAGCAGGGCACCGGCTCCAAGAACGCCGCCGCGCTCGATGACGGCACCGTTCATGACGATGGCCCCCATTCCCACGAATGCCTGATCTTCGAGCCGACAGCCATGAATGATACAAGCATGACCGATGGTGACGTCGTCTCCGATGACCGTGGCGAACTCGCCCGGATCGACATGCACGACCGTGCCGTCCTGGATATTCGTCCGCTTCCCGATCTGGATGAAATTTGCATCACCACGCAACACGCAATGGAACCACACGCCCGATTCCGCGCCGATCCGCACGTCGCCAATGATCGCAGCCGTCGGCGCGATCCAGGCGGAGGGATCTAGAGCAGGCTCCGCATCCCCCAGACGGAAGATCGAAGAGCCCTGGTATGCGGGGGTCTGCCTAGGAACTACGTTCATCACGGTGCCTTCAGAGGTAGTAGCTCTTATGGATGATCTTCCATTCGCCCTTGCAGAACGCGAGATTGAAGAGATCCTGACCATCGAGGGTTCGAGGTCCCATGACGAAGCTGAAGGCCACTCTTACGCTTGCAAGATAATCGACGATGCTGATCTCGATTTCGCGCGCTTTCTCTTCGGCGTTGTCGTATTTGGAGTGCAAAGAGCCGATCGATCCGACGAATTCGTCGAGGGTGATGGTTTTGATCTCGTCGCCTTTCACGTAGTAGTGTTGGATATTGGCATTCGGATGGAAGGTCTCGCGAAATGCTTTCTCGTCCCACGTCTTCACCGCGGTCAGATATTTCGCGATCACCTCACCCACGGCCTGCTTCTGTTGTTCGATCTTCATGCTATCACTCACGACGTTTCGCTCCTGTTGGCGTTAGATGAGTCGACCCGCGGCATTCCAGTAATGCTCGCGGATATCTTTCTTGAGGACCTTTCCGACGTTGCTTCGCGGCAGAGCGTCCCATATCGCGACGCTCTTTGGCGTCCTGATGCTGCCAAGTTGATCTTTGCACAGCGCAATCAGTTCGCTCTCCGCGACACTTGCTCCCGGCTTCAGTTCGACAACGGCGGTGACCGCCTCGCCCCATTTCTCATCCGGAATTCCGATGACCGCGCAGTCCTGGATCGCCGGATGGGTCCACAGGACCTGCTCGACCTCGCCCGGATAGACGTTGAAGCCGCCGCTGATGATGATGTCCTTGCTGCGGTCGACGAGATGAACATAGCCCTGCTCATCCTTGAAGCCGACGTCCCCCGTGCGGAACCAGCCGTTGCGGAACGCTGTCTCTGTTGCTTCGGCGTTTGACTGATATCCCGTGCAGAGATTGAGCCCGCGACACACCACTTCGCCTTTCTCGCCGGGCAGCACGGGCTGTCCGTCGTCGTTCTGCACATCGATCACGACAAGTGGGCTCCCCCGGCCGATGCTGCCAAAGCGACCGGACTGCAGCGCGTCAGCGTGCTCCTCCGGCCCCATGATGGACACCGTGCTGGTGGCTTCCATCAGGCCGTAGAGCTGGGTCATCACGGGACCGAAGACCGACCACGCCTCGCGTAACTTGTCGATGGAGATGGGGGCTGCGCCATACATCAGATGGCGTAATGACCCGAAGTCATGCTTTCCGGGAACGCTCCTCGCCAGCATCATGTAGAGCAGCGTCGGCGGAACGAACAGGCTCGTGATCCTGTAACGTTCGATGGATTCGAGGATCAGGGCGGTATTTGGCTTTGGCAGAATGACGTTTACGCCGCCTTCGGCGAACACCGCGTGGGCGACTTCACCCGCGACATGCGAAAGCGGCGTCGCGACGAGATTGACCGGCCGGGTGCCTGCAAAAAGTTTCAACCGATAGTTCGCAATCAGCGTCATCCAGTTTGCGCTGGCACGCATCACGCCCTTTGGGCGGCCGGTGGATCCGCCGGTGGATATGAGCGTAACCGTATCGAGAGGACCGATATCGGCGTTGCGCGGTGCCGCGGAGAAGGGCTTGCAGAATTTGTCGAGAGATTGGTAGCCGGACATCTCGCCGTTCACAACAACGATGCCTTTGAGACTTGGCACCTGCTGGCGCAGGAATTCGACCTGCTCGCCAAACTGCCCGTCGACGAACAGCCACTCTGCACCAAATGCCTCCATGTTCGCCGCGCATTCAGATGCGATGGCACGGGGATTGAGCGGCATCCACACAAACGGCGTACGGTGAATGCCGAGCTGCACGGAGAAGAACGATGGATGGTTAGGAATCCAGCTGGCGACCTTCGCGCCGGGCGCAAGGCCGATCGCGGTCATCGCCTGGGCGATCCGCCGGCTCTCGTCCTGGATGTCGCGGTAGGTCGTGATCTTGTCTTCGCAGATGACCGCCGTCGCATCCGGCCGGAGGTCGGCTTGCTTGTCAAAGAAATCAAACAGGCGCATGTCTGTTGCTTTCGGTCACGGGCGGTTGGCACTCGGCCACGTCAATGAATGTTGCGAAGTTTTCGACCGGTTCGCGCTCGGTCGCGAGTTTGTTGGCCGGCGCGTCATGGTCGCCGTAGCCGAGCGACATTCCGCAGACGACGATCTCGTTTTCGGGAAGCTTGCAGATCGGGCGAATGACGTCGTGATAGTGGCGCCAAGCAGCCTGGGCGCAGGTATCCAGCCCGACGTCACTCGCCGCGAGCATGAGCGATTGTAGGAAGATGCCGTAGTCCAGCCAGCTGCCCTGCTGCAACGACCTGTCGATCGTGAAGATCAGGCCGACGGGTGCGCCGAAAAACTCGAAATTGCGCCCGGCGACCGTCCAGCTTGCGGCGCGGTCCCCGCGCGCCACGCCCAACAGCTGATAGAGCGCAAATCCAACGGTGCGCCTGCGGCTCAAATAAGGTTCAAACAGCGGCTCAGGATTGTAATCGTACTCGCCAAACGGCTTTGGCGGCTTCTCACGAAAGGGTTCCTGTTCCCGCTTCGCCAGCACTTCCTGAACGAGCCGATCCCTTGCTTGTCCGGTAAAAACATAGACGCGCCAGGGCTGCATGTTGGTGCCGCTTGGCGAGCGGGCGGCGGCACGCAGGAGTTCAAGGACCAGATCCCTCGGCACCGGTCTCGGGAGGAATCCGCGCACGGACCGTCGCTGATGGAGCAATTCGATAACGCCCATTTCAATCAATCTCTCTACAATCCACCAAGGAAGCTGTTGCGCACCGACGGGTTCGACCGCAGCTCCTGCGACGGTCCTTCGAGGACGATCGATCCGACCCGCAGGACATAGGCGCGGCTGGTCACCTCAAGCGCCTCGGTAAGGTTCTGCTCCGCAAGCACGACCGCGGTGCCCGATTTCGCGATCTCCGGAATCCTCCACAGGACTTCGTCAGTCAGCTTGGGCGACAGTCCCAGCGACGGTTCGTCCAACAGCAACAAGCGTGGTTGGCTCATGAGCGCGCGGCAGACAGCCAGCATCTGCTGCTGCCCGCCTGACAGGGTCCAGCCAAGTGCGCGCTCCTTCTGCTTCAGTGCGGGAAAGATGGCATACATTCGATCGATCAACCGGCACGTCTCCTGTCCGGTCGCGAAGGACGCCACCTCCAGATTCTCGCGCACAGAAAGTCCTGGAAACACGCGGCGGCCTTCCGGCGAGTAACCGATGCCGCGACGGGCGCGATGGTACGCCGGTACGGCGCGGACGTCGTGGCCATCAAAGAGAAGCTCGCCACCGCTCAACTTCAGCAGCCCGATAATGCTCTTGATGAGCGTGGTCTTCCCGGCGCCATTGGCACCGACCAGCGCCACGGCCTCCCCAGGACCGACCTGCAGCGACAGGCCCTTCAGGGCGACGATCTCGCCATACTGGACACTCAGATTCCGGGTCTCCAGCAGATACTTCATGCGCTGATTTCCGCGGCCGGCCGGCGGCCCACATAGGCCTCGACGACGCGCTCGTCCTGATAGATCGCGCTTGGCCGGCCCGAAGCAATCAGTTCTCCATAATCAAGGCAGACCATGTGCGTCGCCAGGCTCTTCAGGAACTCCATGTTATGTTCGATGATGAGCAGTGTAAGGCCGCGCGCTGCGAGTGCCTCGAGATGTCCTGCGAGTTCGGCTTGCTCGCTCTCGTTCAATCCCGCAGCCGGCTCGTCAAGCAGCAGGACCATCGGATCAAGGCATATGGCACGCGCAATCTCGACCAGCCGTTTCGTTCCGTGCGCAAGCGACGCGCATTTGGCGGTCGCTATCCCATCCAGGCCCAACTGGCGGAGCACATGCAGCGCATGGGATCGCGCCCGTTCGAGCCGCGCGTCGCGGCGGCCGGTCAGGAACGCCCTCCCAAGCGAGGCTTGTTCGGACCGGAAGCGGGCCACCGCCACATTGTCGAGCACGCTCATATCATCGACCAATCGCAGGCTCTGGAAGGTTCGACCGACGCCGCGCGCCGCGATCTCGTCCGAGCTCATGGCGACGATCTCGTTGCCTGCGAGGACGATCTCCCCGGCGTCTGCGCGGTACAGGCCTGTGATACAGTTGACCAGGGTCGTCTTGCCGCTACCGTTCGGCCCGATCACAGCAGTGATTGATCCACGCATCAGAGAGAAGCTGACGCCGTTCAGCGCGTGAACGCCGCCGAACGTCTTGGTCAAACCGCGAATCGCCAGGATGGGCGTTTCCGAGGGCATCAGCATCCCTTCGGCGGCGCGATCCTTTTGCAGCATGGGTACCGACGGAACGGCTGCCGTGGCCTGGTCGGGCGGCGCAGCCGGCAGAATGCGGTCGACAAAACCTGCGAGCCCTTCCGGCGCAAGGATCAAGATCGCGATCAAGACGCCACTGGTGATGATGACGTAGCCTTGCTCGAAGCCGCGCAGCCACTCCGGCAGATGCACGACCAAAAGGGCTCCCGCCACCGCACCCCACACATGCGTCCTTCCGCCGATCACCGCCATCGTCAGACAAGAAATCATGACTTTGAAGTCAAGCCCCTCCGGCGAGACGATACGGATCGTGTGCGCGTGCAGGGCGCCCGCAACCCCGGCCATCGCGGCGCTCAGCAGAAACATCGCAAAGCGGATCGCGTCTGGATCGATTGCCAGCGACCGCGCGGCAACGGCGTTCTGGCGAACGACGTGACAGGCCAGCCCGTAGAGACCGCGCTTTGTCTGGTAAGCCGCGGCCGCGGCCAATAAAACAAACGACCACACGAAGAGGAGCAGCGGCCAGCCACGGCCGATCTGGAATCCGAACAGGTTCGGGAGCGGAACACCAGAAAGCCCGATCGCGCCTCCTGTCAACGATTGCCAGTCAATCGCCAGCAGCAAGAGAACCTGGCCGACGCCGAGCGTCGCAAGCGCGAAATAGTGCGAGGCCAGCCGCAGCACCGGTATCGAGATCAGCACTGCCAGCAGAACGCAGGCCACAACCGACGCAAGGAAGGTCGCGGCGAAATCAAGGCCGGCCTTGGCGGCCAGAATTCCAGTTACGTAGGCCGAAAATCCGAAGAACGCGCCCTGTGACAGCGAGAGTTCACCGACATAACCGAAGATGAACTGATACCCGATGGCAAGGATCGCAAAGACACCCGCCAGCGTGAAGAGGCGCAGGTCATAGGGCGAAGCCATCACCAACGGCCATGCCGCCAGGACGCCGAGGCCGGCAAGGCCAAGAGCCGGCCTGAGTTTCGCGCAATAAGGCATTAGGCGCGCTGCTGAACGGCTTCGCCGAACAGTCCTTGCGGACGGAAGAAGAGCACAATCAGGAATGCGAGATAGAGCCAGATGGTGGATGCCGTGGGCGAGAACAACGCTCCAGCCGACGGCAGGGCGCCGACCAGTGAAGGCAGAATGATGGGCAGCGATGGGACCAACACCTCGAAGGCGGCGACCAGAAATGCGCCGACGACGGCGCCACGAAGGCTTCCCCAACCTCCCATGGTGGCCGCAACATAGGTCTTTATCATGTAGGCTTCGCCATCACCTGGCGTGATGTAGAACGTGTTCGCGAATATCAGGCCCGCGGCCCCGGCCAGCGCGGCGGCAATTCCGAACGTGATGAGGATCATGAGATTCACATTCATTCCGAGCGCGGTCGCCATCTCTCTGTCCTCGGCGACAGCGCGCAACCGCTTTCCAAGGACGGTTCGGGACAGGATCAGATATTGCGCAAGCACCAGCGTGATCGCGAGCACGATCGTCGACAGCGACTGTACGTTCAGGATCGCACTGCCGAGCTGAATTGAGCCGGCGGACAGGATCGGTGGTCCGACCCGCGGCGACGGACCGAAAACGAGCAACGCAGCCGTCTCCAATATCGCACTCATGGAAATGGTCGAAATGAACACGGAGACGGCCGGCCGATTTCGCAGCGGATAGTAGGCGATGAGCGAGAGGAGGCCCCCGATCAGCATCATGCCGGCCAGCACCGCCGGCAAGACAATCGCGCCGGGAAGCTTGAGCATCGCGCCGCAACTGGCGGCAATGAATCCGCCAACAACGACGAAACTTCCATGCGCCAGGTTGACCGCGCCGGTTGCGTTCAAGACAAGGACGAAGCCGATCGCGAGGAGCGAATAGGCCGCTCCTAGCGAAACCGTGTTGAGCAGCAATTGAGTCATCGAAGATTCTGGCCAGATGCTCGCGAATGGACCGAAGCGCGATCAGAACCCGGCGACATTGTCGTATCGCTTGACGAGCTTCGGCGTCAGCGACGAGCCGTCGTAGCAGACGATGACGGCCGAATGCGCAAGATTGCCCTTGCCATCGGATTTATAGGACATGGCTACGCCCTGATACTCGCTGGTCGCCATATAGTTCCGTACATCTTCGGGAGATTTGGCTCCGCCCTTGACGGCCGTGAACGCCATCATCAAACCGTCGTATTGCTGAATGGCATAGGCATCCGGCATCGCGCCGAACTTCGAAACATAGTCGTTGAGAAAACGATCGGTCGCAGCGCTGCCGCCCTTCTCAAGCCATGACGCGCTTTCGGCGCAGACACCCTTTAGATCCGAGGGTTGCAAGAGCGCCGCTGTTGCCGGCATGGCGATCGTGGTGTTGCCCACCACAGGGATCTGGATGCCTGCCGCTGCCAGCTGCTTAATGACCATCGCGATGGACGCGCTGTGCATCTGGATCAGAACGACATCAGGCTTTGCCGCCTTCAGCTTGGCGAGGGTGGCAGAAATTTCCTTTGCGCTGAGCTCGACGCCCTCCGAAAAGACGACCTCCCCGCCAACCTTTGATAGATATTCCGACATGTACTTGAAGCCGCTCTGGCCGTATCCCGTCGTGTTGTAGAGGATCGCAGCCTTCTTCAGCTTCAATTCCTCGACGACGTAGCGGATGTGGGCCGCCTTTGAGACAGCGTCATGCGGGTACAGACGGAACATATAGGGATTGCCCTGCTCCGTGACCGGGCCGGTGCCCGTCGGAGCGAGAATCGGCATCTTGTTTTCAAGCGCGACGGGAAGCATCGCAAGCACCTGGGTCCCGAACAGGGGCGCAACCGCAAAATCGACATTCTTATCGCCAACGACGCGCTCGAGCGCGTTCGCGCCGCCCTCTGCCGCGGTTCCCGAATCGATGGTTGTCGTCTTGATCTTCAATCCTGGCGGCGCATGCGCAATCGCCAAGTTGGCGCCGTTGAGCTGCGATGTGCCCTCGAGTGCAAGAAGCCCGGTAATCGGCACGATGATCGGCACCGTCAGGCTTGTTTCCTCGGCCGACGCGCTCCAAGACAGGAGCAGAGCAGCTGCAAATGCCGTCTTGCCGACACGTCTCATTCCCGCCTCTCCCAAGTTACCGAAGGCGCACCTTCGGAGATCTTCAGCCTGGGATGCAGCTCACACGATTTCGTTGGCGCGCACCAATATTGATTTCCGAGGGCAGCCTTAAACTTTTCCGAGGTCTCGGGCCGCACTCCTTGACGAGCGATATTCCAGATTGGTCTGAAGCGGTGCCCCTCAGCGCGACAAGCAACGGAGCGGTGCCGCGCACTCTGCTACGCGTCGGCCCGGCACCTCGGCATTTGCGTGGTTTCCGCGGCGAACTCTTCGGCAAGGCCCGAAAGAAGTTCGATCACCGCATTGATGGATTTGCACGTGGGCCTGTTGGCTCCCCTGACGATATAGCTTTGCAAGGCCAGTGATGGATTGATGATGGGTCTATAATCAACCGCCCGCTGAAACAGTGGTGGCTCGCCGATGCATGGAAATATGCTGTAAGCATTTCGGCCCGCCACGAATTCGTAGAGCAGCGTGATCGAATCGATCTCGGCCACAATGTTAAGGTCCACGCGCCTCTCATTGGCGATGCTGTCCAAGAGGAGGCGACAGGCATGTATACGCGACGTATGATGAAGCGGAATGGCACTGAGATCGGCGAAGTCAATCGGCCTGCCGAGCTCGCGCTTCGCGTCCATCGGGCCGAGCAAATAGAGCTGCTCCCGAAGGAACGGGATTGCACCATCCGCGACGTGGTTGTCGGAGAGATACAGGATGGACAGATCGAAACGGCTGCCTGCGTGCCAAGCGGTTACCTCACCGCTTAGCGCCTCAAAAATCTTTACATCGAGCTTGGGATAGAGTCGCTTCGCTCGTTCCAAAAGTAGTGGTGCCACGACATTGGCGATGGTCGTGATCATCGCAACAGTCACGCTGCCGGACACTTCACGATCAAGCTCGGCAACCGCCGCACGCGCCTGTTCGATCCGGGCCAGGATATCCCGACCATGTTCGAGGAGTATGGACCCGGCGGCCGTTAGCCGCACCCCGCGCGCGTGTCGGACCAAGAGCTCTGCATTCAATTCGGCTTCGAGCTGTGCGATTTGCGCGCTGATCGCCGGCTGGGAAATATGAAGCCGATCTGAAGCCTTGGCGAAGCTTCCGCCGTCTGCCACAGCCTTGAAGTACAAGATTTGCTTGATATCCATAACGAAAACCAAGCAAATCACGTGCCGTTTTACGGAAGGAACCATCTTCCGTGATGGCGCACCCAGCCCGTGGCACTTCGGTGCCGAAGGCTGCCCAGCCGAGTAATGCCACCTCGTGGTGGCACCTCAGCCCACCTGGCGGTCGTCCAGACGGCTGGCGATTTCAGCGCCTTCCCCTTCCATGTCAGCAAAATGGGCTGGCCGCAGACGGTGGCGTCGGACATGGAAGCCGAAGAGATCAAACCGGTTATAACCTGCTGCAACATCGTGAAATCGCTTCGGTTCAATGCACCGCCTAAGATCGAGCTCCGCAAAGACGAGGCCCTGCGCCATGGTGGATCCACCGAATACGGCCCCCGTCGGATCCACAAAGAAGCTTTCAGATGTTGGTGTCGCCTCCAACACGCTCAACGCGTCCTTGTCCCCATTCGCTATCGACTCGCAAGCTGCCTCATCCAACAAACTGCCAACGACCATCACAAAACACTTGGCTTCGAAGGCATGAGCGGCGGCCCGGATTCGATTCGCAGATCGATTGTCGTAGTTCCCCGCCTCTTCCGGCGGCCTCGTCGGCCACACTGGAGGATAGGACGCTACGTGAATTTGCTCACCCTGCGCGATCAGGGCAAAACGTGCGAGCGGATTGGTATTCTCGCCGCAAATCAGCGCTCCGATCCGACCAATGCGCGTTTGCGCCACCCGCAGGCCGTGAGCGTCTCCCGGATTCCACGCAAGCTTTTCGTAGAATGTTGGTACCAGCTTGCGATGGTGCACGAGGATACTTCCATCATCGCCGATCAGCAGATTACTGTTCCATAGACCTCCGACACTTGCGGGATCACGCTCACTGAATCCGATCGAGACAAAGATATTGTGCCTTTGCGCCGCGTCCTGAAGTCGTCTGACCTCGGGTCCGTCGGCATAGATGCTCGCAGCTGCGAACGCGGCAAACGCGTCGTGCGTCCGGATCGGCGCGTGCACAGCCGCCCAGATCGGGAATCCCGGAACAAAGCTCTCCGGAAACGCAATGAGGGACGCTCCCTCTTCCGCCGCCTGCGCAATAAATCTGATAGCCTTCTCGATTGTCGCCGTGGGCTCCAGAAAGACGGGAGCCACATGGGCGGCAGCGACTTTAATATGTTCGGTAGTCATCGTATCGCTGCTCCTGCTACTGACGTATGTAGCCAATTGACTCTCGAGAGATTTGTGCGATGAAATTCCGGAGATAGTTTTGGAATGACTGGAGATATTGGCTTGTGACGTCCCCCATCGAACGCCTCGATTGGGATGACCTGCGGATCTTTCTTGACGTGGCGCGTGTTGGCAGCCTGACTCAAGCCGCCCGCGCACTCAAAGTCGACCACTCCACCGTCAGCCGGCGGCTCACCCGGCTCGAATATGCCGTAGGAGCGACGCTGTTCGAACGAGGCCGCGGCGGCGTCACATTGACTGAGATGGGTGTGGCGGTGATGCGGCGCGCCGAAGAGCTTGCCGCGGGGATAGGTCAGCTGCGAGCGGATGTGAGTGGATCCGCAGCGACGGGTCTCGTCAGGCTTGCCACAATGGAAGGTATCGCATCGCTCTGGCTCACACCGAGGTTGCGGGCACTGCAGGAGCGGGCCCCCGACGTAAGGCTCGAACTCGTCACCTCCTCTCAGCAGGTGCGGGTCAATCGCCGCGAAGCAGACCTGTTCCTTTCGTTCTTTCGCCCGACCGGTCGAAACCTGATCAGCTCGCAGCTCGGTGCCTTCACAACGCATCTGTGGGCATCGCCAGGCTATCTCGCAAGGGCCGGCACTCCAGGGACGCTCGACGACCTCGCGCGCCATGACTTCGTCGGCTACATCGAAGAGTTTGTTTTGGTCGATGCCGTCCGTTGGCTCGAGGAGCTGGTGCCGGACCCCCGCCTGGTCTTCACAAGCAACAGCATGATTTCGCAACTTGGCGCGGCCCGTGGCGGCGTCGGCATCGTCTGCTTGCCCTCGTTCAGCGGCGCCGAGCAATTCGGCCTCGTCAAGGTTCTTGCGAACATACTCACAGGACGGCGCGATCTGTGGCTCACGGTGCACACAGATCTCGCGAGCGCACCGCGAATAAGGGCCTTTACCGATACACTGCGGGCCCTGATCGACCGCGATGATGCCTTCTCCAGCTGTGCTGAAGTGCATCAGTGAGCCTCCCCTGCGACGCCCGTTGTCGACTGCCTGATTTTCCCGCGTTCGATGCTGTACGTTAGATCAACGAGGGACCGCGTGTGCACGGCGTCGGACTCACTGATCAACACCGTGAGCGATCCGCTCGTGCGAAGCTCGGAAAGAATCTCGGCAATACGTTGAGCGAGCGCAGGCGCAACGCCCTCGAACGGCTCGTCGAGCAGAAGCAGATTGCGACCGACCATGAGGGCACGCGCAAGCGCCACGAGCTTCTGCTGACCGCCGCTCAGTTCCATCGCACGACGACGGGCAAAGGGAACAAGCTCGGGAATCACCGAATAACATTGTTCGAGTCGCGCTCCTGCATCAGGGATTCGAGTTGCCAAGGTCGGCAGCAGGATGTTCTGCTCCACTGTCCATCCTGCGATCAGTCGCCTGTCTTCGGGCATATAGCCTACGCCGTATCGGGCGTGATCGGATGGGCTGGCTTCCGTTGTTGCCCGATCTCCGATCCGGATCTCTCCGGCCCATCGCGGAATCAGGTTCATCACCGTGCGCATCAGCGTCGTCTTGCCGGCTCCGTTTCGCCCGACCAGGGCGGCAAACGAATTCGGCCGAACGTGGAGCGAAACATTTCGAAGAACTTCCGCCCCGGCGATGCGAACACAAAGGCGATCAAGCTGGAGCATGACAGCCATCCGCGCTCAACGGCGCCACGCCCGCCCCCGTGATATAACGAACAACGTCGCGGTCCGCGAACACCTCCGCCACATCTCCATCGGCAATAATCCGGCCGTCGTAGAGCGCAATCACGCGAGACGCGTATTCACGGACGATCTCCATATCATGCTCAATGAAGATGACGGACGTCGACGTTTTACGAAGTCGTTCGATCAGGCGGCTGATGAGATCGTTCTTCTCATCGACACTGACGCCGCTTGTCGGTTCATCAAGCAAGACGAGAGCGGGGCTCGCGCAAGTCGCCATTGCGATGTCCAGCAGCTTGCGTACTCCTTGGGGAATATGCGCAACGACGGCGTCGGCATGTTCGCCGATCCGATAGTCCTCAAGGAGGCGTTGGGCCTTGTCGAACAGACCTCGATCGGAGAACCGCCGCAGCAGCGCACTTCGCGGATCAACCAACAGAGACAGTGCCACCATCATGTTCTCACGGGCGGTACCGCTGGCGAACAATTGAGGCACCTGGAACGAGCGCGCAATTCCCCGCCGCGCCAACGCGCGCGGGGGCATCCCGGTCACGTCCGTTCCGCGGAACATGACCCGTCCCGCGGTTGGTTTCAGATAGCCGGATATGATGTTGAGAAGGGTGGTCTTGCCGGCACCATTCGCGCCGATGATGCCCACGATTTCTCCGTGCTTCACCGAAAGGTCTATCCCTTTGGTCGCGATAAAGTCGCCGAACCTGCACTGAATGCCGGTACAATGCAGCAAATCGGTCACGATACCGAGCCTCCGGCCAGAGAGCGTGATCGCCGGGAGACCGCTTTCCTGGTCATTGACCACAAGACTGTAACCAGCCGGTCAAGACCGGCGGGCAGAAAGAGAACGATCGCCAGCATCATCGCGCCGAATACCGACTGCCATTGATCAGGAAACAGCGCCGACGCATAGCTTCGCAGCACCTCCAACAGAAAGGCACCGAACGGCGGACTGAGGATGCTCGCCTGCCCGCTCAGGAGGACGACAAAAATGAAGTCGCCTGCCGTCGTCCAGTATGCGAATTGCGGATCGACATGACGCGCCGATAGGCCCGCGAGCGCTCCGCCGGCTCCCGCCAGCATACCGGCAATCGTATAGGCGACCCAAACGATCTGCTTGACCGAGTATCCGAGATATTCCACCCGGACCTCGTTATCGGCGACGGCGCGGATCAGCCATCCGAACCGAGAGCGAAGCAGGATGTGGGTGGCGATGCTGAATGTCGCCCAGACCCAGATGCAGAACACGAATCCGGTCCACTGCGCGTCGGCGCCGCGCGGGCGATAGCCGGCATAGGACATCAATCCGATGTTAAGGCCGTCGCTTCCACCAAACAGGCGCACCTTGGTGGCTATGCCAAACACCACCATGGAAACCGCCAAAGTCAGCATCGAGAAGAAGATGCCGCGGTATCTTGCGAGGAAACTACCGAGGATGGCGGCAACCAGGCCCGCGCTGATCGTGGCAACGAGGAGGACCACGAACGCGTCGGTTATAGCCGCAAGTTTCGTCGTCAAGGCAACCGCATAACCGCCAACAAAGTAGAAGAGGCCCTGCCCGAACGAAAGCAGGCCAGCGCGAAGCAGGATCATCACCCCGGCCGATGCAAGTGCCGTCGCAGTCGAGAGTTGCCCGAGATAGCGAATCCAGCCCGGCACTGCAGATGCGCTGAGGCTCGCAACAATGGACACGCCCAGCAACGCCGCAACGGTCCAGTCGATCTGGCGTCTGGTCATATTCGCCGCACCTGTGCCGGCGACAGCAATCCAAATGGCCTCACCGCGAGCACGCCAGCCATCACCAGATAGACGGCAAAGATCTCGAGCTCCGGAAGCAAATGGGCGGTCAGGGCACGCGCGAGCCCGATGATTGCCGCGCCAAGCAGTGCGCCCGGAATACTGCCAAGGCCTCCGACGACCACGACGGCAAAGGCGATAACGATGACTTCAACCCCCATACCCGGGCTGACGGCAATTTTCGGTGCCGTGAGTGCGCCAGCAAGGCAACCGAGGGCGGCGCCGACCATAAACGTAGCCGTCTTGATGCGGCCGACATGGATGCCCATTGCAGCACTGATCTCGCTGTCGAAGACAACCGCCGTCACACAGCGGCCGACCCGCGTCCTGTTCAGGACGAACCAGACGATAGCAGCCAGCATCATCGAGACCCCAATCAGAGCGACGTCATAAACCGGGTACTGCAGGCCGCCGATGCCGATCTGCCCAAGGCTGTCCCTGGGCTGCGCCGCGTAGAGCGACCCTCCGCCTGACACAAGCTTTGTCGCATCATCGAGAATCAGAAACAGGGCATAGGTTGCGATCAGGACCAGTGGCTCCGGGTAACCGTACAAGCGCCCCAGAATGCAGCGTTCGGTCAATAGACCGATCACAGCTCCAATTGCGACGGCAGCCGCAAGCGCCGCCACGAGTTGAATCCAGGTTGCCCAGCCAAGCGTCACCGACGCGCCGATCGCATAGACAGCTGCGTAGGCTCCCACCGAATAGAATGCTCCATGCGCGATGTTGAGTAGGCGAAGGACGCCAAAGACCAGGGTCAACCCGACCGCCACGAGGAAAAGCCAGGCGGCGAACGATGCAGCATCCACAACAACTGCACTGAGCGTACTCACGGAGTCATTCCGTGGGTAGGAGCGACCAGAGAGCGACAAATACGATCAAACCCGGCGCGCATCAGCACTTGGCTCCCTTGAATCCGGATTTGATCCAGTCAACGGCGCGAACCCCGTTCGGCGGATTCACGCACTCCGCCGGGTAGACCTTGACCTCGGTGATGATGGCCTCGTTCCTGGCCTTGTCCCATCCGGAATAGACGCCATAGGCCGTCGCCTGGATCGCCTGGTGACCATCATTATTCGCCATGGTGGCCGGAAAGCCGCTTGCAGTATCGAAGGTCAGCCCCTTCAAGGCCGCGATCACAGCTTCAGTCTTTTGCTTGCCAGCGGCTCCGGCTGCGGCCTTCTCGTACGCCGCCTTGATACCGAATATTCCTTGCGCCGCAGCGTAGGCCCCGAAAGGCGGCATCCTGTTATACGTCTTGCCGTACTCCGCCTTGAACCAGGCCGACAACGGCGTTTTGCGGGCAAAGTAGCCATGCGGCCCCCGCGCACCGAAGATCGAGCCGACAATTGCTTTCTCGCCAAGATCGTCGATGATGCCAGTACCCATCGTCAGAACGAATTTCGATTTCTGATCGAGACCGCGGGTCGACGCCTGAAGCGCGAAGGCATCGGCGTCACCGCCCCAGAAGCTGGAAAACAAGGCTTCGGAAGGCGTGCCAAGCAGAGTGCTGATCTCGGCGCCATAATCGCTTGTCCCTAGCTTCGTGAACGACGCGGCGGGATATTGAATGTCCGGCTTGAGCGCGGACATCGCTGCCTTGAACTCGGTCCAGCTGTCCTGCCCCCATGAGTAGTCCTGATTGATGCCCGACACCGTCTTGATGCCCGGCATTTTCTCGAGAAGATATTTGGCGGCTGCAACCTGATCCATCGTGCCGGTCGGAGCGGTCCGCACCGAATACAGAGGTTCGGTGACGATGTCTTCGAACAGTTGCGGATTGCCGCAATGGAAGAAGTCCGTCAGAACCCGCAGCTCCTCCGCGACCGGAGCGATCGCGTTGCAATCTCCGCTCGAATTGTAGCCGATCACCATGTCGACCTGTTCGCGTTCGACCAGGCGACGATACTCGGCCAGCTGCTTTTGCGCGCCGCCCGCTTCATCAACGAACACGGCCTGAATCGGAAGACCATTGATACCCGGTTTGTCGTAGGGAGCCGGCACTTTTCCTGCATTAAGGGCTTCGACGATCAGCTTGGTTCCATCCCGGGCATGCGATCCATATGCCGCGCCCGGTCCGGACAGGAAGAAGACGAAACCTATCTTCACTTGCTCCTGTGCCGCCGCGAAGCTCGGTAAAGCGCCGGTCATGCAGGCCAACGCGGCCGCAGACATGATCGATTGTGCGAAAGTCCTTTTCATCACGACCTCTAACTCGATGAGCAACAGGAATTTCCTCGCGGAAGCCGCGAAAGCCACGCCGGAGGATGGGACGATTTCAACGCAGCTTCTTCGCGTCAAACCAGGAGAGAAGACCAGTATCGGGATGGCAGTTCAGATATTCAAAGGTGTGCCCGCCTTCCGGCAGGACGTAAACCTCGTGCCAGGTTCGGAGTTGATTGGCCGCACCGTAGTGGCGATAGCGCCTGATCGCCGCTGAAAAGATCGCTGCGTGGCTGGCGTGGTTCTCGGACCAGTCCTCCAAATGCTGCAACGAAAGAAAGTAGGCATGTGCATATTCGTCAGGGTCGAGATGGCCGCGTATATCGCTACTGCGTTGCCAGCGCATGCAGGCGCAGCCGCTTGGCAGCGCATTCCTCTCCAAATAGTCCATGCCGGCGCTCACCGGGCCCCGCAATTGCTCTTCGTAGTTGGCGTGCTGCTCCTGGTCCATAAAGCCCCAGCTTGATCCACCGCGGATAATGGCAATGTTCTTCGGCGGCTGAACCGCCCAATGCTCGCCAAAGCCAATGCGCCCGGATTGTCGCCGCAGCGCCGTTCCAAACGTAGATTCGAGCTTGTCCTTTGCGGCCGCCAACAGCCGGTCGCGCATGGCACCGTAGTAGCCGCAGTACGGGGTTGGATAGAGCGCGACCTCCGCGCTCGCGGAAACGCCGATCGGGAAGTCCAGCCAGAACAGGCTTTCCTGGCGATCGCGCGGAACACGCAAGATTTCACGCCAGGTGCCAAATGGACCAGTAAGCCGCGCAGGGTCCTGCCACCAGCTTTCTGCCGCTTCATCGCGCATCCATCGTGCGAACCGCTCCTCGTTCACCCAATAAGCAGAGACGAGATGGGTAGCCGTGCCGTAGAGCGTGCGAGAGCGCGCGTGCTGGAGACAATTCGGACCATCCGGATGGCTTGAAAGGAACCGCTCGATCCAGGAAAGCAAGGGATGATCATTCACGGCAGCATCGCTCGGCGCTTCAGCGCCGAATAGTGCCATTCGAAACTGCGATTGCCCCGGAGGCACTTGGAATGACCACCGCTGCACCGCAGGCTTGAAGTTTGGCGGCTTGCGGAGCGGCGTCACGCGCTCTGCAGGACTGAAGACCTCGGTCGGAGCCTCGGCAAGCACCCGCGCAACGGGGGTACGTGGTCGCCAATGATCGACAATGTCGGAAGCCACCATTCCTGGGCTCTCCTTCTGATTTGGTCACCGGCGAGAAAAGTCTCGCATAGCGATACGTGCATGTCTGCACCAAATACCGCACAGTCTTGTGCAGATTTTCGGCAACAGCAGGAGCCGGAGCATCTCGTGCGACTTAGCCACAACCGCCACGTTCATACCGGGCACCACGATTTGGGCAAAAGCGAAGGAAGGGCAAAAACGAGGTTGCCTCAAACACTTGTCATGGTCGCGCGACTTCGAACGGTCACAGAGTTACGATGCCCGAGGATCGATGGTCTATTGCAGGTTATCCGAGTTCGGAAATTGTCGCCGATCGCGACCACTGCCCGACTTTCGCATCAGGACAACGGTCATCGGTACCGCCAACAGGAGGAGACGGCGCATTAGCTGCTAAACTACGTTATCAAGGACAGCAGAGCCCACACGATTGCAGCAGAAACCGCGTCGGTACGAGCTAAGGCCATCTATCGATCGGCCGCCTACCAACGACGAACGGCTCAGCGCAGGGCCATTCGCACCAGGCGCTGACCGGGAACATATTTGAGAATGTCTGAGGGCCCGGGAGAGCGAACCAGGTCGGAGCCGTTGAGCACATAAAGATCGTCGGTATGCTTGCATCGCCATTCGCCATGGCCCGTCAGAGGGAGGTCGATGTTTTCACCGAATGCGCTCACCCAGCCGACTTGGCGCGCCGGCGTTCCCACCATTTTTGACCAATCCTTGGTGCTCTTGGTCAGAGTCGCACCTGCGGCAAGAAAAGTGCCGGCACCGCAGGTGATGTCAGGAACCACAGTCGAATTGGCGCCGAGGGTCGTTCCAGTCCTTACCAGCGTCTTCCTGAATACCGCGTGGCGATTGACGGCGGCTCGAGGGAAGGCGATGTGAGTAAACACCATGTAGGGAGCACAGAAAACGAAGTCCTCAAGCTCCACATGCGAGTAGATTGAAACCGAATTTCCCAGACGGCAGGCATTGCCCACAATGGCATTTCGTTCGACATAGGTGTTTTGACCGAGGCTACAGTTCTCGCCGATCACCGCACCCGGCGCGACATGCGAGAAATACCATACGTTGGAGAAGTCTCCGACCTTAGCACCATCCTCAACGACCGCGGTCTGATGGACGAATGGCGCAGAACCATCTTTGGATGATGTCGTCATGAAGATCCCTACCCCTTTTCGGCCTTTGCCTACCCAGCCGTACGATTACAGTGCCGGCAACGTGTCCGCCTGGTGAAGCCCTATATTAATAAATGCTCCCCAGAATCAAGGCGGAACAAAACCAATAGACTCTGCGGCCTCGCGCGTGGGCTGCGATCCAGTCTCTGGTTTTCATCTCCGCTCGCGACTGCGCGAACTTCGGTCCTGACCAAGAAGCTTTGTCCTTCAGCCGTGATCGGGCGATTGCTACGTCGATCGCCAGTGGACTGACAGCCTGTACCTGAGGAAACGAGACACCTTAGCCCTGGCCGCTCTTTTGAAACAGACGGCTGAGGGGCTGCTCTTAGTGTTCTGAATTCGTGAGACCTCCTCCGGATTGGATCACCCCGAGTTAGCCTCCGACCTCTAACGAGAAAACGTTCGCTTCCCGGAAGTTCGATAAGAAACATAGAACGGTTTTCGTACACTTTTGGACGCGTCACGGAGAAACAAGCGAACAGCGATCATCCCGTTCGATGATGTGAATGAAGTTGCCCGACGCTCTGACTTACTTGTCCGATTTCTACTCCAGTCTAACCGAATACCCCAGGGACACCTCGTTACTCTTTTATGCGCGGCTTTCTTTGGTTATCCATAACGACGTTTCAGCTCGAGCAGAGCGCGGCCTAAAGTGACAATCAGGCCTGCGAACTTTGCTAGAGGGGTCGCCATGAACGAAAGCTATAGTTCGTCACAAGTCGCAAGCATGCTGGGTATCTCGCTCGACACATTTTATCGCACTCGGGAGTGGCGGCATGAGCACGAACGCTTGCCAAGACCGATCAGCGAGCGCCGCAAGCTTCGCTTCGAAAGGACTGGCATCGACGCATGGTTCAAACGTCATCATCCCCTCCATCCCGGCGCTCTGGCTGATGACCTCATTGCACCGCCGGATCCTGTGACCGACGATGAGCATCGCGCGCGCCTTGCCTCCGCATACGGTAACCCCGCGAGGCCGGCACTCGTGAGCGAAGAGAGACCCGACATGAGCGCGGAGGCATTTCCGCTGCCCAGGCCCTGAGGACGGGCCGCGAACGCTCGAATGGGAGCAACGTTCGGATCGTCGCTTCGGCGGCAAAGCACATCGCCTGACGAAAGGCTGCACGCGCGATCAGCTGGTTGACGACTTATCGCGCCGAGGCGCCAAGAGCGTGGTCATCTCAACGAATCTCTTTTCGGCAGGATGGTCTGCCACGCCGACCAGAAGGCGATCGCCGAGCTTGGCGCGGCCGTTTATTCCGCACTGAAGGACAGGCTACCGGTGATGGCTCGCGATCGCGTCAGAACTGTTGCCGGCAACCCCCGGTCCCTAACCCTGGCCCTTGAGGCCATGCGACATCTCGAGCGACGTGGCGGCAGCAAAATGATGGAGCGCGCTCTTCAAGGCTTTGCGCCTTCGCCGCACTGGGCTGAAGGAGGCCATGGCGCGCGAGGTGTTCGGCACCAGCCCGATTGGAGCGGTGACATCACGGCACTGTACCGAGAGAGAGCTCGCGATCGCCACCCCGACGCCGGCGCAAGCGACACGGTAGTAGCCGGGCTCAACGTCGCCTATGCCGAGGCTCGGCGAGAGCTTGGCTCTGGCTCTAGGCGGTGCTCGGTACGGGTTGACATCGGCGGCCGGGCGGATTCCAATAAATCAGCAACTTCCGGGGATCCCATGGCCGACCCTCGATTTCCGTACGTCGACTGGCGCAGCGGTCGACCGCGCGCAAAGCATGGACCGCGTCAGCGCGCCCTTGGTTTTGTCGACGCGGACCTCCGCCATCCGCCTCTCGATGAGAAAGGCCGCCCTATTGGCCCATGGTTCACGCTCGAGGAAGCAAGGACCTTCTCGGACAAAAGAGTGGCTGAGATCGCCGCCGCGCGGATCTCGGGCCGGATCAAGCCGCAGCCGCAGCGCAAGCGCGCCACCGTCGATCACCTGCTTGAGGACTGGATGCAGTCCGACGAGTTCAAGGCGAACGCCAAGAAGACGCGAGACTCCTATCGCAAGGCGGTGCAGGCGATCCTCTACAGGCCGATGACGCCGGCGGCAGCGGCGGAATTCCGCAAGAGGGAGCGCGCCGCGCAACTGCTCGGCATGACGCCGCCGGCGCGCGAGCGGGAGATCATCGCCGACGTCACGCCATCGTCGCTCGGCCGGCCGGAGCTGCGCGCCTTCTACAACTACATCAAGACCGAGCGCGGCCATCACACGGCAATCGGCGTGATCGCCGCGCTGTCGGCGGCGCTGACGTGGGGACAGGAGAGCGTGCATTGGCCGCCTCGGCCCCAACCCGCGGATCGGCATGGAGTTCGAGCGGCCGGACGGCCGCGTGGTGCTGGTGGCGATGCCGGAGTTTTCGGCGTGGGTCGCGGCGTCGGATGCGATCGAGCGCTGCTCGATCGGCGACAGTTTTTATCTGGCGCTGTTCACCGGCCAGCGGCAGACCGACCGGCTGGCGATGCGCGACGAGAGCGAGGTCGAGGGACGCCACGCCTTCCGCCAGAGCAAGACCGGCGAGCTCGTCGACATCAAGGAGGCGCCGCAGCTCACGGCCAGGCTCAACGCCGCGCGCTCCCGCGCCAAGTCGATCAAGCTGCGCCTGCAGCTCGAGGCCGTGCCGCGGGAGTTCGTCATTGATGAGGACGCCGGCCAAGCCTATGACGAGAACGCCTATCGCCACTGGGTGACGACGACGCGAACGCTGGCCGCGTTCGGCTTCGTTGAGCGCGACACGCCGACGGCCGCGATCAATCGCGCCTTGCGGCTCGCCGAGCAGCTCGCGGCCGCACTGCCGACTCTGTTCAAGCCGTTCCCGGTCGACGATGACGAGGACAAGGCGCTGCGCGTCCGCATGATCGACAGCCGCAGCCGCGCACTCGCCGACTGGATGAACGCCCAGGCTGTGCGCGACGGCAACGGCGATGCCCGCGCCTGGCGGCTGCAACCCTGCCCGTCGCTCTACTTCATCAACGGCGCCGGCGAGCTCGACCGCAAGCACGACCAAGATCTCCGCGACACCTGCGTCATGCTGCTCGACCGCGGTGGCTGCGACCTGCTCACGATCTGCGACATCACCGGCCACAGCTACAAGAGCGCGCAGACAATCGTGAAGCACTACCGCGCCCGCAACCCCGGCCGCGCCGACGCCGGCATCGACCGCCTAGTGCTGCAGGTGAGGAAAGAAGGCATGGCGGGCTGATCGTGCGACCGGTCGCACGCCGTGCGGTCAAAATCGGTCGCACAGACGTGTTTTGTTCTCGGGGATCCGCCCGAGAAATCAGCAGTAAATCAATGAGTTGAGGGTGGTGGGCGCACCAGGGCTCGAACCTGGGACCCGCTGATTAAGAGACATCCGATTCGCATTGATATTTTAAGAGAATTTCTCCAACTGAGCCAATATCCGATCGTTACAGATCAATGGCTTACAGCGAAAAATCCAACCGCGAGAGCGCGTCATGGTTGGCGGATGGGCGCATCCGACGCGCAGGGCGTTCGAGTCGCTGGAGCGACTCGAACCTCAGACATCATTTTTTGCCTGCGCATTTTCACCGCCTGAGGCACGAAGGAAACACCCGCCTTTTTGAGGCTGGGCTTACCATCGAAAGAGCCGCCTTGGTTACTGGCCCCAACGATTGGCGGAGGCTGCGGCGGTACACTAAGCTATAGCCTGAAACAGAGATAACGCTGAAGGCACCCTTAACCAAGGGATCGCCGAGTCCGCCTCCTGTCATCACGCGACGCTTTTCCAAGCGTCGTCGCGCGCCTTCGTCCACGCCGACGTGATACCCCCCTCAGCTGAGCGGTTGACGGGCAGGTGCGGCAGAACGAGTTCGCCGAAGCGATAGGCTTCCTCAAGCAAGGGCATGCCGGAGACGATGAACACATCGACACCCGCACTGCGATAGTCGTCGATACGGGCAAGAACCTGCTTTGGACTTCCGACGAGCGCAGTCCCCGGACCGTGGTCAACGAGCTCCCGGACCCGCTGCCGGTGACGACGGCCGAGATCGAGGCGCTCGAAAGATACTTTGGCGAGGTTCTGGATGAAGTCTTCGACCCGAACGACGCAAAGTCGGCTGAAATCAAATCAAAACCGTGAAAGGAGACCAAGAATGACCATTCCCCCCTTCTACAAGCCCGTCGTGCTCGAGATGCCGATTGAGGCCTACGCTAAAATCGCCGTCGATGGCGGCATCTGGCTTGCGGGCGAGATCGTTGCGCACGAGCCCGGCGCCTCGTTCGTGCCCGACCCGGCCTACGTGTACAAGACGCGGCATCGGACAGGTGTTATCGGCGGCTTGGGTGAGCTCGATGAGGCGCGGCGTCACCATGTGTTCATCGAAGGCTTTCTTGCGCTACCCGAGAATGGCGCGAAGGCGACGTTCCGGCGGCTGCTCGTGACGCACACCGAAATGCTCCACGCAGCGTTGCGGGCCGAGTGGTCGCGCCGCTGGCACAAGATCCAGATTGGCGAAGATGCGCGTCCTCGCGCGCTTGCTGTCGCAAGGCAGCTGCTTCCCAAGCCGCGCAATGTTCATTAGACTCGAACTCGTTCTACAAGAGAGCAACAGGCATGGCCCGCAAGAACCTTCAAACCGAACAGCCGAAGAGAACGTCGCGCAACGTTCTCGTCTACGTCCGGACGTCAACTGAAAAACAAGCAGCGAATTTTCTGAGCTTGTATGACCAGGAGAAGCAAATTCTGGCCAAATGCGAGCGCGAAGGAGAAAATGTTCTTGCGGTTTATCGCGAAGAGGGCGAGAGCGCCACTAATATGAAGCGGCCAGCTTTCGAGCAGATGATTGCGCGCGCGACGGACGGCACGCGCTCTGTCGATGCCATCATGGTCTATTCGTTCTCGCGTGCGTTCCGCAACCAATTCGAGCAGGAGCTGACGGTCCGGGCCTTGCGCAAGCACAAGGTCGAGTTGATCTCCTTTGCTGAACCTCTGACGAATGATGCCAGTGGTGACCTGTTCAGAAAGTTCATCGGTATCGTCAACGAATTTCAGTCCGCTGAAACGGCCCGCGCGACCACCAGAACCATGAAGGAAAATGCGCGTCGCGGCTACTCCAATGGTGGCGTGATCCCGTTCGGCTATAAAACGGTCGATGCTGAGCTCATTGGACACAAACAAAAGAAAAAGCTCGCAGTTGAGCCGGTCGAAGCGGAGATCGTGATTCGTGCCTTCGACCTGGCGAGAAATGGTGACGGCGAATCCGGCCCGCTGCGAACGAAGAAGATCGCGATCTGGTTGAACGAAAGAGGTTTCCGCTCGAGAAATGGCAAGCTGTTCGGCACAGGCACGGTCCACGAGATCCCGACCCGGGACGCTTATTGTGGCCTAAGGCGCTTCAACGAATACAACCGGAAGGGCGACGGCGAGCGGAAGGATGCCTCCGAGATCGTCGAATACGAGATTCCCGCAATCATCGATCGCGCGACCTTCGATCAGGTCCAGGCTTTGCTCGCCTCGCGTCAGCCGAGAGCCAAGGGGCCGCGGCTGACTGCGGCGCCGTCATTGCTCGGAGGCCTGGTGCGTTGTGACTGCGCAGAGTCCTGTGCCTTGACGACGGCGACCGGCACGTCTCGTACGGGCAAGGTGTACGCTTATTACAAATGTATCCAGGCGACCAAGCAGGCGCGTCACAAGGAAGGCGGAACAGAGTGCGTCAATCGAAAGATTCCGCGCCCGGTGATCGAAAAGCTGGTCGTGGAAGCCATTGTTGATCAATTGCTCCAGCCGGAGCGCGTGACATCCATTCTGCTCGCCCTCAAGGCCCGCCGCGACGATCGGCAGGCGTCGGCCGACCGCCGCATAGTCGACCTTGCCAGGCAGGCCGCTGAGGCTGAGGAACGGCTCAGCCGGCTCTACGCCGCCATTGAAGCCGGGACGATCGATGGCACCGACCCCACCCTCAAAGAGCGGGTGGCTGCCCTCAAAGACGGCCGTGATCGGGCAGCCGAAGCCCTGGACTATGCAAAGAAGACAAGCGCAAGCCCCATCGAGATCGATCCGCTGGCGATCGACCGGTTCAGCCGTCTTATGCGAGAGCAGCTCACGTCCGGTGATGCGGCTGCCCGCAAAGCTTATTTGTCCAGCGTCGTCGACGCCGTAATCGTTTCGGAAGATAAGATCCGGATTATCGGCTCAAACGATAACATCCGGTCCACATTCGGCCCGAACGGGCAACCCGCCCCGCGGGTTCGCAAATCTGTTCAGGAATGGTGCCCAGGGAGGGAATCATACGCAATCACCGACGCGGCGAACCGCTGTTTGTCCTTAGCATGGTGGCCTGAGCGCTTGGCATGGTGGCGGAGGTCCGCCATATCGCTATCGCAGGAGCCCTGTTTCCTATCGGAAGGCAGCCTGACTCGCGAGGCCGAGTCGTGAAAGTCCGCCAAGAGCCGCCGTTTGTGAGCGATCCATCCCCGCGTAAGAGGGGTAGGCTCAAATCCCGGGGGCGCAATCACCGATATCTATATTCGGTTCAAGTTGCGATCTGACCTGACCGAGAGCGACCATTGCGTTCCGAACGCAGTGAATATCTTTTAAGCTGTTGATTTTTCTTGCTGCGTCGAGCGTTTCCGTCCCGTTTTGTTCATGGTCGTTTCACAAAATTCGTTGCGGCGTTCTTGACCAAGACAGTGCTCGCTGAAAGCTTGGCCGGTCGGCGGGCGTGCCATCTCTCTGCCGAAACCGAGGAACTTCGGGATGATGATGGGACGCTGCTCGGCGGCACGCAGCTGCCGCACGGTGGACCGCTGGCCAGACTCAGCTGCTGTGTCGCGGCTTGGGTCAGACCGCCAAGACTGGCCCTTGGACCCACTCTCGGACATCGTCGGAGTGTCTCGATCGGTCACGAATTGATAGCCGAGGATACTGCTCGCATGCCCGTCTAAACGTGTGGCAGCGATCTGGATATGGTGTCGAACATCACTTCAACTTGGCCCGGCGATGACATCACCGAGAGCGAGTCCTGCACAAGATTGGACGCCGGATCGTAGCAAATGCATCGCATCCTCTCACGATGGGCAGCCGACGACGGCGGAAAGTTCGATGCTTCCGCCATCGCCTAGCAGTGAAGCCGACTACAGCGCCGGGGTGATGACACACTGACGCAGCGCAACCGATCATTTTAGGCGAGTTGGGGAATAGCTGTGCGTTCATCCCGATCATCATACCAACACCTGACGAACGTTTTGCTCGAATGTTGCGTGGTCCAGTATCCGCCATCGCCGTCAACGAACTCGCGATAGCTGGCAAGCTCCATCCACCACCGCGGCGCCGGCCTGCCATGAATGACGTCGTTGTCGGCGCTGATCTAAATATGATCGTCCACTGCCCCTCTCAACTGACGTTGCCAGCCAAACAACTGCTGCGGCGACAATCCGTGCCGTTGTGCTGCCGAACAGACCGGGTCGCCACTCACCATGATCTCCGCAACAACCCGCGCCTTGTCCTCGTCGCTCCACTTCCGCCGACGGCCGGCTCCAGTGAAGGCCTCAAGCCGCTGCACCGGCTCCGTGATAGCACGGAGACGCGATCAGCGAATGCGCCGAGGCCGTGGTGATGATTCGGCCCCAGCCTCGTTGCTTCATGCCGGGAGTAACGGCAC